>JBLNDC010000394.1:0-4454 GCA_050261255.1 Bacteroidota bacterium | reverse complement strand
CCTTCAAGGGGCCGGTTTAAATCGATTAACCGGCCGTTAGCCGAGGCGGCGATTACTTCTTTAGCCAGGCGCGGGCCGATTGACTCCGCCACTTGCAAGGGAGTGGTTCCGTCCGGATACTCCCTGACGCCTTGATCGGGGAAAATCACTTTCATTTTTGTTTCTCCTTCCATTTTTGATACATCGCGAAAGCCCTTTCGGCCATCTCCCGGTCCGGTTCAAAAGTTAACCGGTCCAGTTCAGCCTTGGAGAGCAGCTGATAATCGATGAAAAAATCTTTTTCCGGGATTATCGTTCCCGGTTCGGCTTCCATCAGAAACCATTCTACTGATTTAAAATGCTCGTCCCCGGACTCAAAAAAACTATAGGACGTGGTCCCCAGTTTCTCAATAATCCGGGCCGTAAGCCCCGACTCTTCTTTTACTTCCCGTACCGCCGCCTCGGCGGCGGTTTCTCCGGGATCGATATGGCCTTTGGGAAAGAGCCAGACCTTGTTATGCCGCTCCAAAGCCAACAATTTCCCATCGTAAAATACCAACCCGCCCGCGCAATAATCTTTAATCATGCTTAATTTTCACCCTTAACATTAGACTTTACCTTTTTATAATCCGGGTAAATTTTATAGCCTTATAGTTAGATAAAGATACGAATATTTTAAAGCGACTTGTGAGCCGAGACGGAACGAAATCGCGAAAGACATAAACTACTTTATTGACCGCCAAATAAAAAACCCGCTCCCTCAAACAGGGACGGGGTTAACCGCGGTTCCACCCTTGTTGGCTGTAATCAGCCCGCTCAAGACGGCCATAACGGGAGCCGACCGCCGGTTTGTGCCAAAAGCCATTTCACCGGAGCATCCAAGGTGGTCGCGACTGCGCGTACTGGAAAGATCCCAGCATCCTTTCCTCTCTAAAAGCCGTTTACAGCCTCGTTCCTCTTCATCCGCCGCATTACTAAACATATAAACGTTAATCAGTCTTTGCCTTACTGATGGGTATTGATACATACCTTAAAATATAAATAATTATATCGCTCCCTATCAATTAAGTCAATAATTCTTTGGAGTGCCCTTCCGCTAAAACCGCCCCGAATTTTCTGTTAAACCTCCGGTCCCCGCCGTATTCGGAGCTCAAAAGGAGTCTAAAGCGGTCCCAATCTTCAATGTTAACATATTTTAGACATAATTTCTTATAGCAAACTAATAATCTGAGGGCTATCTCCCAGTTATTCCTTCCTCCCAGCAATAACCGGGAGACGAGCGCTTCGAAAATCTTCCGCGGCGCGCTTCGAGCATTAGCGATGATTAACTCCGCCAGTTCGGTGAGGGTTGCTTCTGCCGGATCAATCTGCTCGATGTTTAATTCTAAATTGGGCCAGTCCTCTTGATCAAAAGCAATCCTCGCCGCTAAGGTTACACAGCCCGATTCCCCAGTTGCTTTTCGTATTTTTACCAAGTAATCCTGGAACTCCCTCCGTCCGTACAGAATTGTTTTAAGCCTTAGATACTCATCAAGGTTAGGCTTTTCTTGAAATTGAATGAAACTAAGCGCCGCCGCTTGTTTATTCTCACCCCGCCTGAGATGAATTCCGATTAAACGTTCCCGAAAGAATTGCTTATCCCCTTGGCCGCTATTTCGAATGCCCTCTTTTGCCAATACTAGAGCCCGATCCGGATCGCCCTCCATGGTTCGGTCGATTAGCCACAATTTACCTTCCAAAGTCTGATTTAAAACCTCCGTTAATTTTCCCAAATATTCCATTATAGCCGGGTTGCTCTCTGAAATTAGGATTAAGAATTCATAAATAGTTATCAGTTTCATTTGATCTAAAGAATACCAATCAACCTCTCCCAGGCGGGCTAAGAAATAATCGGAAAATTTTGGATAAAGTTTCGCCATTACCGGCCGAACTATTTCCGTTAACTCCCAAAGACTATTGTCCAAATAAATCTCCCACAGGGTTTCGATGAGAGGCAGAACCTCTTCAGGGGTCCATTTTTCCAACAGATTCTCCAATAACAAAATCAGCTCGCTAAAGTTATTCTTGAGCAGGACCGACTGATAGTCCTTATATGAGTAAGCGACGCCTCTCAATAGCTCCAGTAGTAATTCCGGAGCATTTTTTTCATGATTGGCAATAGCTCCGGCGACTAACTCCTTAATCCGTTCGACCCGCTCCCAGAGAGCTTCGATTTGATCATGGTTAATTATTTGCTTCTGAAAAGTGTTCCGGATTAAATTGAGTACTCCTCGAGAATTTGAAAATAACCTTTCAGGAGTATTAACGGAAAGTAAATCGAGGTAATTAAGGGGATCCATCTGAATGAGCTTGATTAATAAATCTAGTTGCCGTTCCGGTTTGGCGGTTAATTCGTCAAAATTTAATTCTAAGTCTATAAAATCAGAGCTTTGCTCGATCCAAGCCAGGGCTAAGGCAGCCATATGCTTGCAAAAACTTGGATAAGGACAGTTACAGACGCCGTTAATTTCAGTTTCGTCGAATGTTAACCGGACCCGGTAATATCCTCCTGTTCCGGCTACCTCTCCGGTAATAATCCCGCCAAATCGGCAAGCCCGCAAAATGTGCCCGCTTTTTTGATATTCCCGGCCTCTGTTTAAAATCTCCAGACTGACCCGAGCCTCTAAATCAGTTATGGAAACTTTTTCCCAACTCATTCCAAGACCCCTTTTACCTGTGCATTTATGTACCAAAGACAATATTGTCAAGTTCTCCACAATATCAACAGGTTATCAACAGATTTTAAGGGTGTTTTGAATGTGTTCCCGAGGGTTTTGCACATAATTCACATTTTGTCCACAGACATTCCTGTCAAAAACCTCGCTTTTGATTAAGAAGTTATACCCAACATTCTAGTTATCCACAGATGGGAGTTCCAATCCCGGTTGTGCAGTAATATCAAGGTCTCCAGCACCTTTTAGTTGGTAGACATAATATCCGGCGGCGGCGATCATCGCTGCATTATCGGTACATAACGCCAGCGGGGGATAATATAATTCAATCCCCAAGCGTTCGGCTTCTTGGCGGCAACGGTTTCGAAGGTAAGAATTGGCCGAAACTCCCCCGGATAAGAGGACTGCTTTAGCCCGGTAATCGACTGCCGCCCGGAATAGCTTGTCCACCAATTGTTCAACTACGGCCCGCTGAAAACTTGCGGCCATCCGGGGTACGTCAATCGCCTCTCCCTTTTGTTTTTGACGGTTGAGATAATTGATGACCGCTGTCTTTAGGCCACTGAAAGAAAAATCGTAAGAACCGGGCATCGCTTTAGACTGGATAAATTGAAGATCGTCCATAGCCTCGACGGCAATTTTGTCAATTGCCGGCCCTCCCGGATAACCCAAACCTAATACTCTGGCGATTTTGTCAAAAGCCTCGCCGGCCGCATCGTCTCTAGTACGGCCTAACACATGGTAACGACCCCAATTTTCCAGATATACCAAGTCAGTATGGCCCCCTGAAACGGTAAGGCAAAGTAATGGAGGCTCTAATTCCGGACGTTCTAAAATATTGGCATAAATATGCCCCTCAATGTGGTTGACACCTACCAAATTTTTGCCCCCGGCAAGAGCCAGGCCTTTGGCGAAAGAAAGCCCCACTAATAAACTGCCGATTAACCCTGGTCCGTAGGTAACAGCGATTAGGTCAATATCTTTCAAATCAACTCCTGCTTCCTGTAAAGCCTGCCGGTATACAGGAAGCATCGTCTCTAAATGGCAACGGGCCGCCACCTCGGGAACAACTCCCCCGAACTTAGTATGGATATCCAGTTGTGAAGAGATGATGTTACTCAAGATTTTACGCCCGTCGGCGATGACCGCCACCGACGTTTCATCGCAGGAAGTTTCAATTCCCAGAGTCAAAAATTCAGCCATGATGTTCTCCTATATAGAAAATGCTTAAAACCACAAGAATTAATACTTTAAAACCTCCCACCACGAAGAGCACGAAGACGGGGGGAAGAAAATCTATTCTTCCGTTCCCCTTCGTGTCTTTAGTGTCCTTCGTGGTGAATATCTCATTTTCATCCTTTAACGTGTCTCAGCCAGCCGGGATGGGCGACTACTCAGAAAATATAATGTGAAACGATTATTAACCATGAAGAAAACCAAGTCAGTTTAATTCAAGTCTACTTCATGTTCTTCTTGCCCTTCATGGTGAAATAAGTTCATTTTCTTTATCCTATTTTTCGCCCCCGAAAGCCTGGTTGATACGCGCTTCAGTGAGACGGTGCAAAATTTCGCCGACATAAATGAGGGGTTTACCGTCTTCAACAAAGAAAGGGATCTTTTCCATTCCCAGTTTGGCGGCGATTTGTTTCCCTTCCGGGGAATCATAGTCAATATATTCAATCAGATCCCAAAAACCCCGTTCTTGAATGAGTTTTTTAGCTTGACGGCATTTATCGCACCACTCGGCGCCGATCATCTGAAACA
>JBLNDC010000393.1:0-5382 GCA_050261255.1 Bacteroidota bacterium | reverse complement strand
GCTTCAGCCCAATCTTCTTCCCTAACCTGCTTCAGCCCAAATTCCACTGTGATCCCAAGCGCGTCAACCAGTCGCCTTTTGATTCGGGTCAGGCGATCACCCAAACGGTCATCTACAGGTAAATAGGAGCGCACCCCAAAATGCTGTGGCAGGTTAAACTCGTTACCCAGGTATTCGTCATCTTGAAACTGTTTTTCCTCAAGGATTCCAGGATCATCAAAGACCACCCCGCCGGCGCCTTCTTCCTGAAAAAACTCGGCTACCACCTCGCCATACTCGGCCGGGACTTTCACTTCAACTTCGCACCAATTGGATCCGCTCATTATACCTCCCCTAATGGCTTAAAAAGAGGAGCATTCCACTCCCCTCTTTTATCAATTATTATATCAGTTCAAAACAGTTACATAGATATGTTTTCTACTGACTCCTATCTCCCGACTACTGTATTCTTTAGACCCTAGTAATCTACACCCTTACTTAAACGCATCTTTCACTTTATTAATAAACCCTTTGTCATCAGCAGACAGATTTTCCCCAAATGATAAAGCCAATTTTTTTAATAATTCCCGTTGTTCTCCATTGAGTTTGGTTGGGATGACGATTCTTACTTTTACAAAATGGTCGCCTCGGCCATGGCCCCTTAATTGTGGAATGCCGTGGCCTTTCATCCGAAAAGATGTGCCATGTTGAGTTCCCTCGGGAATCCGTAATTCCACCTTACCGTCTAGAGTATCTACGGAAACTGCAGTCCCTAATGCCGCTTGGGTAACGCTCAATTTGATCTCGCTGTAAACGTCATAACCTTTACGTTCGAATTTAGGATGGGATTTGACATAAATATAAATATATAAATCCCCGGCGGGACCACCTCGCGTTCCGGCCTCTCCTTCATTAGAAACCCTTAAACGGGAGCCGCTTTCCACCCCCGCCGGAATTTTAATGTCGATTTTCCGGTTTTTCCGAACCCGGCCGCTACCTCCGCACTCCGGGCAAGGCGTTTCAATGGTTTTACCTTCCCCCTGACATCTTTCACAGGTTCTCACATTGACAAACCTACCGAAAGCGGTATTCTGAGTAACTTGGACCTGACCCGCCCCATTACAATTCGGACAGGTCTTAATCGGGGTTCCCGGTTTGGCCATGTTTCCCTTACAGGTAGGACACACTTCGGTCCTGGGGATTTCAACCGTGGTCTCTTTTCCAAAGGCAGCTTCCTCAAAGGTGATCTCCATATCATAACGGAGATCGTTGCCTCGTTGAGGGCCGGTACGCTGCCGCGAACTCCGGCCGCCGCCACCGAAAAACATGTCAAAGATATCTCCGAAACCGTCAAAACCGAAGTCGCCAAACCCGCCACCGAATCCACCGGCACCGAAGTTAGGATCATTGGCTGCATGACCATAATGATCGTAAGCGGAGCGTTTTTGAGGGTCGCTTAGCACGCTATAGGCTTCGTTAACCTCTTTGAACTTCGCTTCGGCTTCTTGCGGATTGTCTTTATTAACATCGGGATGATACTGGCGGGCCAGTTTCCGGTAAGCCTTTTTAATCTCTTCGTCGGTTGCGGTCTTAGGGACCCCCAACACCTCGTAATAATCACGTTTTGCCATTGTTTATCCCTTCAATTAGACCTTAAATATGAAAAACGGAATACAGAAGCCTCGTATATAGAAGACAGAATATAGAAGTTAGAAGAAAACCACTCAGCAAAATGTTTTGTTCTAGTAGTAGTCCCTTAAAATAATCTATATTCTATCTTCCGTCTCCTGTATTCTTTAACTAAAAACTACTTATCGTCTTGAACTTTATAATCAGCATCAACTGTCGGTCCTTCCGATTGAGGGCCGTATCCGGTCGGTCCTTGGTCCGGCCCGGCGCCGGCAGCTCCGGCTTGGCCTTGGCCCGCGGCCTGGTTGTAAATCGTCGCCGAAAGTTCGTGAAGGACCTTCTCCAAAGCTTCTTTCTTAGCTTTAATACCCGGGATATCCTTGGCGTTAACTACCTGTTGTAGCTCTTCCTTGGCCTTTCGAATCTTTTCAACCTGATTCTTATCGGCTTTATCGCCGATATCCTTTAAGGTCTTGTCAACTGTATAAATCATGCTATCGGCTTCATTGATGGTGTCTATCTCCTCGCGGCGGCGTTTATCCTCCTCAGCGTGGGTTTCGGCGTCCTTTACCATTTTATTAATCTGGTCCTCGCTCAGGCCGCTGGAAGAAGTGATGGTAACCTTTTGCTCCTTGCCGGTGCCTTTGTCTTTAGCCGATACGTGAACGATCCCGTTGGCGTCGATATCAAAGGTGACTTCAATCTGAGGGATGCCGCGCGGCGCCGGTGGAATCCCATCCAACCGGAACTGACCCAAGGTGACATTATCGGCGGCCATCGGTCTCTCGCCTTGTAAAACATGAATATCAACCGCGGTTTGATTATCGGCGGCTGTAGAAAAGATTTGACTTTTTGAAGTCGGGATGGTCGTATTCCGGTCGATAATTCTGGTAAACACACCACCCAAAGTTTCTAATCCCAATGAAAGCGGGGTAACATCCAGTAAGACGATATCTTTTACTTCTCCTACCAGTACACCGGCCTGAATAGCGGCGCCGACCGCCACTACTTCGTCGGGGTTTACACCTTTAAAGGGCTCTTTGCCGATTACCCGCTTTACCATTTCTTGAACAGCCGGGATTCGAATCGAACCTCCAACCAAGATAACTTTATCGATATCTTTTGGTTCTAGCCCTGCATCCTGCAAGGCCCGTTTGGTAGGACCAACGGTCGCTTCCACCAAATCGGCGGTGATTTCTTCAAATTTAGCTCTGGTCAAAGTCATATCAAGATGCCGAGGTTCACCGTTAACCGCCGTAATAAACGGTAGATTGATAGCGGTCGATGTAAGCCCGGACAATTCAATCTTGGCTTTTTCCGCCGCTTCCCGTAAACGTTGCATCGCCATCCGGTCATTCCGGAGATCGACGCCTTGGTCCTTCTTGAAGTTTTCCGCCATCCAGTTAACGACCCGTTCGTCGAAGTCGTCGCCGCCCAACCGATTATTGCCGCTGGTTGCCTTAACCTCGAAGACGCCTTCGCCCAACTCTAAGATCGAAACATCAAAAGTCCCTCCGCCCAAATCGTAGACGAGGATGGTATGGTCTTCGCCTTTTTCCAGACCGTATGCCAAAGAGGCCGCAGTCGGTTCATTAATGATCCGCAATACTTCCAGACCGGCAATCTTCCCTGCGTCCTTGGTTGCCTGGCGCTGTGAGTCCGAAAAATAAGCCGGTACGGTAATTACCGCTTTCTCAATTTTTTCGCCCAAATAGGCCTCAGCGTCAGCTTTCATCTTTTGAAGGATCATAGCCGAGATCTCTTGTGGCGTATACTGTTTGTCATCAATACTGACTTTATAGTCGGTTCCCATTCTTCTTTTAATAGAAGTGACGGTGCGGTCGGGATTAGCCACAGCCTGTCTTTTCGCAACCTGCCCCACCATTCGTTCACCGTTTTTGGAAAAGGCCACCACCGAAGGGGTGGTCCGTCCGCCCTCGGCATTCGGAATTACTACCGGTTCGCCGCCTTCCATAACAGCCATACATGAGTTGGTTGTACCTAAATCAATACCTAATACCTTTGCCATCTATAGAACCCCCTGTTTCTATTGAATTCTTGTATATACTAAAACTCATTAACACTATACCAAAAATAAACTTTATATGTATTAAATCGGCACTCACTATTCTTCACCGATCACTGTTTCGGTACCGCCACCTTTACCAGAGCGGGCCGGATTAATTTACCCTTATATTTATACCCTTTTTGCATTTGTTCAACTACGGTCGGGCATTGAACCGCATCGGATTCTTCTTGAAGCACCGCTTCTTGAAGTTCAGGATTAAAAGGTTCGTTAACTGCGGGAACTTCTTCAAGACCATCGGCTTGAAGTATGTTCTGGAATTGGCGTAAAATCAATACTATTCCTTCCTGCCAGCTACGAGCATTATCATTTGCGGTATCAAAACAAGCAACAGCCCGTTCCATACTATCCAACACCGGCAAGATTTTTTTCATCAACTCTTCACCGGAATAGAGACATAACTGCTCAAACTCTTGCTTGCTGCGACGCCTGAAATTTTCAAAATCAGCTTGGGCTCTTAGCATCTTATTATACAGACTATCCTTCTCTTGTCGTAAAGTAGCCAATTCTTCTTCCAAACGGCCGATTTTAGCATCAATTTCATCCGCTTCCGCTTTTTCCGGCGCTTCTTGTTCCTGAACCGGTTCCGCTAAACCTTCTTGACCTTCGAGAACATCGGCTGTAGTATCAAGATGTTCCTGCTTCGACATGATTACCTCCATTTTTTATATTGTTAGCATTGTTTATCTATGGTCAATGAATTACAAATTCTCAGGCGAGTCTATGTTAATTCACTAAAACGGGTTAATGCAAATCCTTCATTTTCACAATGGTACTGACCCTCAAAATCCCTTCAACTACTTCCCCCGCAGACTTCAGAGCGTGATACTTTACTAGGTAAGGATCGCAAATCCCGTTTTGCAATAAATCTTCAACTTGACCCGTTTCACAATTAACCCCAATCCCCATTGAACCTGTTCTCTGCTGATCGGCTGAGACTTGAGTCAATTTTTCCAAAGAATCAAAACCAGCATTGGAGCATATTTGGGCAATTGGCCTTTTAAGGGCTTCAATTACACAAGCATAACCATAACGGTTAAGATCCAAGGGCATTTTTTCACTGAGAAGCCGGGCTATAGCCAATTCGGCGCTGCCCCCTCCCGGTACTACGCCGCCACACCATGCGGCTTGAACCGCTCCGGCAGCATCTTTAATAATCCGTTCTTTCTCCTCGGTTATTTCTTTAGTGTATGCCCCGACTAAAAGCGTGACCATCTTTTGTTCGGGGTAACCCAAGACTTTAATGTTCTGATAATCTTGATCCACGATAACGGCGGCTGCTTTTCCAAATAAAGCCTCCATTTCGGCGGGGGTTTTTAAAAGGCTATCCCGTTTGACCGGGCGTGCTCCGGTAAAATCAGCCAACCGCTCCCATTCATGCCTCGGAACTCCTTGGACCCCGATGATTCCCAAATCGGTCAAACAAGATTCGGCCTGGTCCGAGATGCCCCTGTCGGTAAAAACAGCCTTTAATCCCATTTTCGCCAACTGATGGATACTTTCCCAAAGCATTTCCTGATGGTGGAGTTGCCGGTTAAACCCCGCTTCGGTCCCTAAAGCTTGAAAATCGACTTTTACCGGTTCTAAAGCATCGTCGATAATTAAGATTTTTACATCTTCGGCTCTTAAAGGCATCCCCTTGTTTAACGGTTCCCGGTTAATTATAGTTCCAGAAATTAACTCTGTTG
>JBLNDC010000392.1:0-4946 GCA_050261255.1 Bacteroidota bacterium | reverse complement strand
ATTTATCAGATCATTTAATAAAGCTTCTTCTTGGTTTTCTCTTTCATTAGGGTTCAAAGCTTACTCCTCCTCTTTTGGCCGTGCCCACGATGGGCCGGCCCGGTCTGGCATGGCGTATATCGTCCCCGAGTTTGTGACGTCGAGCCGCCCTAAGCCCGGATTCATCTTCGATTTATCTTTCCCGGGCGGGTCTTACAGGACTTGGGCGGATCGATGTGGGCGCGCCAACACCTTGAATTTTCATCTTCGACATTACATCTTGATTAAACTTACTTCTTCGAAAACCGCGCCCCATTAGCACAAACTTGGTGTTAGTCGCTGTGTTGAGCCGGGCAGCAGTTATTTGCTTATACGCCAGTCGCACCACGGATGGTGGACTGGTCGGCGCAATTTTTTAATTAAAAAGATTCGCTAACCATTATTTAATAGTCTTGTCGGCAACAATAATTGTTGTATTCTCTAATCTCCAAACCATTTTAACTTTTTCAAATTGAGCTTTTTGAAGCATCTCCAATTGATTATCTATTGTACATGGGGTGTCATAATGATAAAATTCATCATCTTGTATATTTTGTTCTTTTCGTATTCGTTCATTTTCCTTAAAATAAAAATCTTCCTCTTCTTGATTAATTACCATATAATCGCATTCAATATATTTCCCACCTGGTTTTAACGATGAATAAACTCTTGAATAGAGCTTGATTTTTTGTTCATGTGAAAAATGGTGTAAAGTTTGGAATGATATCACTGCATCAAAGTTTTCACTTCCAAAATCATAATCAAAATAACTTGCATTTATCAGAGTCAATTCTTTATGAGGATGCTTTTGTTTTAATACCTCTAACATTGATTTTGTAAGATCTATTCCAGTCACTTTAAGATTTGGGTGAGATTTATATATTTCATCAAGCTCTAAACCGGTACCACAGCCAAGGTCCAAAAGATTACTTACTGACCCCGGTAATAATTCTGCCATTTTTTTATAGCCTTCTTTGCATCCAATTACGTTGTTAATCATATGATTATCATAACCGTTAACTCGAGCAGTAAAAAAATCATTCATTTTTTCTAGCATTCTTTATATCACCTTTATTTTTGTTAATAGGCCGTGCCCACGGAAGGGCCGGCCACGAGGCTCAACATGGCGACTAACGTCCCAGGGTTACTGACGTCCAAACGCCTTAGATAGCTCTTATCTTAGGCGTTTGGATGTGGCGCGCCAACACCGTGAGATAACTTCTTGAATCTGCTTCATGAATCATCTTTCTGCTTCGAATCCGCTTCTTCGAATTACCGCGCCCGAAGCAGTAACCCTGTGATATATGGAGTTGTCAGCCCCTTTTTTGCTGGAGTCAGGAAGGCGGAAGCAAAAATTTCCTTTAGTTCCTTTTATTATACATTCAGAATTACCAATTCCCAAATATTTTCCTACATACTTCAAGCATAAGTTGGAATAATAATCTTGCATTATATCGTATATGATATATAATATAAATATGAAATGGAGCATTGAGTTATTTGAAAACGAAAAGCATAAATGTCCAGTCCTGGATTTCATTCAATCTTTACCACCGAAACACCGGGCAAAGATTGAACGAGAGATTGATCTTCTCGAAGAGTTCGGGATTAATTTGACTTATCCCCATACCCGGAAAATCGAAGGTGAGAATTATAAGGGTTTATGGGAATTAAGAATTCAATTTGCTTCCGATATTTCAAGGATTTTTTACTTTATTCATTTAGGCAAAACCTTTGTTCTTTTACATGGATTTTTAAAGAAATCCAATAAAACCCCGGAAAAAGAACTTGAAATAGCCAAGAAGTATATGCAAGATTACATCAGGAGGTGTGAACAATGAAATGGGATGACGCCAAAAAGATCATAAATTCCGATCCGGAAGTTATTAAAGAACTTGATAATAACTCCATTGAATATAAGGTTGTCAGGGAAATTATCAAGGCCCGGCATGAATTGAATTTAACCCAAGAACAACTTGCTGAGTTAGTTGGAACTAAACAATCCAATATTTCCAGACTTGAAAGCGGAGAATACAATCCAACTATTGAATTCTTAAGTAAAATTGCTCAAGCTATGGGAAAAACCCTTGAAATTCGGCTTCAATAATCGGCCTCTGCCCCCAGGACGGGGGCAAATGATATTACTCTCAAACCTTTATCATTGAGGCTGACAATTTCTTATATCGTCCCCGCGTTACTGATGTCGATACGGCTTAGTGTATTCGACTTAGCTGTATCGATGTGGGCGCGCCGTCTCCGTGAATCTGCTCCTTGAAAAAACCTCATTATTCAGCCATCTTCTTCGAGTCAACATCTTCGAATCCCGCGCCCCGCTAGCAGTAACGCGGTGTTATCGGCTGTGCGTCGGCCCTAATTTAGAGGTTGTCCAAGGATGGCAACCACTTCCAAATTTACTTTTTAGAATATTCTTTATTTAACAATGATAAAACATTTAATGCTTCATTGATAAACATAGAATAGTAATGGTTTTCTTTTCCCGTATAAATCCTTGAAATATCAAGTGATGAATCATATTGAAAAAACGATAAATACCAAGAAATTGCTTGATAATTTGTTACTGGGTCCTCAAATGAAAAGAAAGACATAGGTTTGCCATTATACTTTAAAAACTCTTTCCACATCCTATATTTTAGTTGTGCTAAGCCAATAGTTATATTTTGAACGTGTCCAGATTTAATTGATATACAAAGTAATAAAAAGATATATTCAATAACACGAAACCAAAGTGGACGAAATATCGTTTCGACCCATAAAATTGCGGAAGGTAATAAGTTTTGTCGTGATTCATTATGAATTTTCTGAAAGAATTGCGGCTTCTTTTGAAGATTTATTTCTTTCTTCAATAATTCTATCAATATTACTTCTCCTTATTTTTCTGTCAAGAAGTATATTTGTAACTGCAGTAGTTACTATAGTCAACAAACCAAGGATAATAAAAATCTTAATGAATAATATATAGCTTAATTGAGCAACCATATCAATATAATTTCCCGATTGAATAAAAGGTTCTACCCATGACTTTACATAAAGGATAATTGTTGCAATTGAGCCTAAGACAAAAAAGTAAAATAATCCTAATAATCCTTTTTTTGAACCGGATGAATCATCATAATATGAAAAGTTCACTGTAGATTGTATAAAATTCTTACCTAAAATTATTATTAAGCAAGTTAATGCAATATAAAATTGTTCTTTTTTTAGGAAGAATGTCCATAAGAAACCCATTATTGCTGGGATTATTAATACATCAAAAACAGTTGAAAAAATTCCTCTTAAAATGATTTTCTTTCGAAGTTGTTCGGCTTCATCCTCGTTCTCAACAAATTCACTAAAGTAATAGTCTCCTAAGTAATTTCCAAAATCTACATTTAAATTAGCTAACGGAAAAACAGAAAAATACATCGGTGTGTACATAAGCTTTTTATATTTTCTGATTGTTACTGGGATAAAATATAATAAAATCGCCACAATTATAGGCACCGGTTCAGTTTTCCACGACCATACTTGTTGAAAAAAATGCATTTTATTTCTCCTTCCTGGTAGATAGCCCGCCGGATGCGGGCGTACTTTTGCTTTTCGCGCATTGCCGATAACGGCCCGGGTTACCGACGCCGCTGAGTCTTAGTGCTCGCACTTGACGAAGCGGTGTGGCGCGCAAGCATCATGAATTAACTTCCTGAATCAACTTCATGAATCAGCTTTCTTCTTCGAACCACATCTTCGAATCACCGCGCCCGAAGCGGTAAACCGTTGTTATCTGAAGTACCCGCCGACGATCTATCTGTTTTTTCGGCCATGGAAGGATCGAATTTCAGAATTAACAAACATTATTAATCTCTTTTCATATCGATTGATTATCCTTCGAAGTGCTAAATTGAACATTGTTTTTTATTTTGCTTAATCCAACTACTAATGCAACGACAGCAATTACCCTTAAAATTATATGTACGATCAATGATTTAATATTAGGATTGCTCATTTCTGTTGTAGTTAGTGATATAAAATTAGCAACGAGCCCAAACACTTGGTATAATGTCAATAAAATACCAGGTATCAAGTTTGGTTTAATTAAAAACCATATCAACAATATTGCATAAAACAATGATTCAACTCCTAATGTAGCAATATCATAAAATGATGCCATTTTCATTGCCAATGTAATACTAATGCCTAAAATAAACCAAATTAACTGACCTAATTGAATTATGAAAGCTAAATAAAACGGTTTTGAATTATCAAATTTATGATATTTTGAAAGAATAAAAAATCCTATAACTATTCCAATAAACGGAAATATTAACGACCAACCTAAAAATTTACCCAAAATTACTCCAGGTATTGCATACAAATAGTTCAAAAAAGAAGATTTTCGTTCTTCTTTTCTTTCTTTGATATTTTCTTGAACTAATGTCTCTATTTCTTTTTTCTCTTCTCTTTCATTCAATTTTGCATTTTGACATTCTTCTTCAAAACAATAATAATATTCTTCTCCATCTTCTAAGCATTCACGGCAAAAATATTCCCCACAAGAATGACAATAACTTAAGGCCTCTCGGTCTTGATGATTTTTACACTTCACTGAACATTCCTCCCTTCAATATGGGCCGCACGATGCGGCCTTGGCCCAAATCAGGCGGGTATTTTAGATAACTACTTCATATCCGCATTGCATCTATTCTTCCATTTTGGAGGGATAAACGCATTGCGTATATGAATCATATAGGTATAAAACTTAAGTTTGACTTAAAAATCCATCGTATCTAAAGGACTAATAATTTTCCCCAAAGATTGTTTATTAACATGGGTATAGATCTCCGTCGTCTTGGAACTCTGATGGCCCAATAATTCCTGGATATATCGCAAGTCAGTACCGTTTTCAAGTAAGTGCGTAGCAAAACTATGTCTTA
>JBLNDC010000391.1:0-11938 GCA_050261255.1 Bacteroidota bacterium | reverse complement strand
AAGGTGGTAGGGATGAAATTGGTTTTCAGCAATATCGTATATAGTTTCCTAGTCGCTTTCGGGATCGTAACCGGAGCCGGTATTTTTGCCGGTATCGGCGCGATCCTCAATAATCATCCGCCCCTCCGGACCATGCTAAACTTGGCGGGTTCGGTAAAGATCTGGGCGGTGGCCGCCGCCTTGGGAGGCACCTTTTCATCCTTTGAAATCATTGAAAAAGGGCTGTTTAACGGTGAAATCAAATCCATTGTCAAACAGATGGCCTATATTTTAACGGCTTTGATCGGGGCCAACCTGGGGTATGGCTTGATCCGGTTAATTCAATGGTGTGGCGATCTTAGGGTTAAATGAAAGTGCTGATCGCATTATTCTACCGGAAACAGTTCCGGTGTTTTGCAAGCGGATTGGCCGTCGGAATCCTGGCCGGCGCCGCAGTATTCAGTCTATTGGTCAGTTATCGGATGGACCAATATTATCAGGAAATCCGGCAGCTGGAGGCAGTCAATGAAGAAAAGGAAACACGCCTCCGGAGATTGGAGCAGTCGGTCGGTAAAACCAAGTATCTGTTGAAAAAGATTGAAGTGAGCTTGATATACGAGGGAGACGAGCTTGATAAGATTGATTTGGAAAAAAGCATTCAGGAGAAATACAGCCAACTGTTAGGAAAAGAGGTCGGGGGTATTGATATCGACCTGGTAGCGGGGGTAATCGATGGCCGGATTGTCAAGCTGGAGGAGAGGGAGTACCAACTGGAGCTGAAAAAGATGATGTTGGCGGATGTTTTAAAAATTTGGGTGAAAGTTAGTTTGATTGAGTAGGCCTTAAATGGTCTTTTTTCAATCGACCAAAATGAATGTGTCTAAAGATAGATGGTTGAAAAATCATTAAAGTTAATTTATAATTAAGTTAATATTTTATATAGTTAATTAATTGTCGAATAAGGAGATGAAGCAATGGCCCAGAGAGATTCCGTTTCGATTGTGCTTTGCGGTGAAGCAGGTCAAGGAATTCAAACCATTGAACTCTTTTTAATCAGACTCTTCAAAAACGTCGGATACCAGGTTTTCGCCAGTAAAGAATACATGTCTCGGATTCGTGGCGGCAGTAATTCAACGGAAATCAGGGTATCCTCAAGGCCTGTCCCTGCTTATACAGGCCAAATCGATATTTTGATCCCCCTTGACCGGGAGGCCCTGCCCCATCTCGAAAAACGCATTACCGCAGAGACCAGGATCTTGGGGGAAGTGGCTAAAATTCTTCCCCCAGAACATCTCACAGTCCACGACCTGCCTTTTTCGAAAATCAGCGCCGCAATCGGCAACCCGGTTTTTGCCAATACAGTGGCTAGCGGCGCGATTGCGGGGTTGTTCGCCATCGATCCGGATCTGTTCCATGACTCGATCCGTCAATTCTTTGCTGCGAAAAGCGTAGAGATTATTGAGAAGAATTTAGAGGCAGCCGGAAAAGGGTATCAATTGGGAAGGGAGCTCCGGGAATCCGGGCGCATCGTCTTCGAACCCCCCTCAACCTCAAGCTTTCAAGAGGATATCATTGTCAGCGGGGCGGAAGCTGTAGCCATGGGAGCGTTGGCCGGGGGATGCAATTTTATCTCCTCTTACCCGATGTCGCCGGGAACCGGGGTATTAACGTATTTGGCCCAGTATTCCCGGGATTTTCCGATCGTTGTTGAACAGGCCGAAGATGAGATCAGCGCCATCAATATGGCGTTAGGAGCTTGGTATGCCGGGGCTCGCGCGATGGTAACCACTTCCGGCGGCGGGTTTGCCTTGATGGCCGAAGGCATTAGCCTGGCCGGGATGATCGAGTCTCCGGTCGTGGTCCATCTGGCGCAACGCCCGGGACCGGCTACCGGCCTGCCTACTAGGACCGAACAAGGGGATTTGGAATTGGCCCTATATGCGGGGCATGGGGAATTTCCCCGGATTATCTTGGCGCCCGGCAATATCAGCGAAGCCTTTGCGCTAACTCAAAAAGCCTTTCAGATGGCGGATCAATTTCAGGTCCCCGTCTTCATACTAACCGATCAATTTTTGGTTGACTCATACTGCAGTGTTCCGGCATTTGATCCCTTTAAGCTTGGGGTAAAACACCAGATCGTAGAGACTATCCCGGGTTATCGCCGTTATCAGATTACGGACACCGGAGTGTCACCCCGGGGTATCCCCGGATATGGCGAAGGTTTGGTCGGGGTTGACAGCGATGAACACGATGAAGCGGGTCATATCACTGAAGACCTTGATTTACGGGTAAGGATGCAACAAAAACGCCTCCGTAAAATGGAATTAATCCAATCCGCTGTTATCCCGCAGGAACTGGTTGGTAACCCTGATTACCGGGTTTTGGTTGTCGGCTGGGGTTCAACTTATGAAGCGGTTAAAGAGGCTTTAGCTATCTTAAATAATAAAGAGATCGCTTTCCTTCATTTGAAACAGGTTTATCCGTTAGCGCCCGAGATTGCAACCTTCCTTAAAAAAGCAGCCCAAACTATCATCGTCGAGCAGAACGCCACCTGCCAGTTGGGCAAATTGATTAGATCAACTACCGGCGTCAGCATTGAGGCAAAGATCCTTAAATATAACGGGCTACCTTTCTCCGTCGAGGAACTGGCGGACCAAATTCAAGCAATATTGACGAAGGAGTGCGCAAAATGAATTCAGAAATTTTTAAGAATGAGATCACCGATATTGCCTGGTGTCCGGGTTGTGGTAATTCCCCCATTTTGAAGAGCCTGAAGGGAGCTTTGGCAGAACTGGAAATAACCCCTGAAAACCTGGTCATTGTTTCCGGAATCGGCCAGGCGGCTAAGACCCCTCATTATTTGCGGTGTAATTTTTTTAACGGTTTGCACGGCCGGGCTTTACCGGCGGCAACAGCCATTAAGGCCGCCAACCCCGGACTTACGGTCATAGCCGAAAGCGGCGACGGCGATATGTATGGGGAGGGAGGTAATCACTTCCTCCATGCCATCCGGCGCAATCCGAATATCACCAATATCGTTCACAACAATATGGTGTATGGGTTGACCAAGGGGCAAGCTTCTCCCACCAGTGAACTGGGGTTCCGGACTCCGGTCCAAATCAGCGGCGTCACTAATGAGCCCTTTAATCCAATCGCTGTAGCGTTGGGATTAAACGCGTCCTTCGTGGCCCGGGCTTTTGCGGGCGATATCGATCAGACTAAGGAAATTATCAAGCAAGCAATCTCCCATCGAGGTTATGCCTTGGTTGACATTTTACAGCCGTGCGTTACCTTTAATAAACATAATACTTATCAATGGTTTAAAGAACATACTTATTACCTGGATGCCAACTATGATCCGTCTAATCGGGCCGCCGCCTTTTCCAAGGCGATCGAAACTGAGCAACTTCCGTTGGGGGTCTTTTATATTAACCTCAAAAAAACCTTCGAAGATAACCTCGGGGTTTACCATGATAATTTAGAGCCACTTTTTCGAAGGAAAACCGACCTTGTGAAATTAGCGGAAATGATTGCCGCTAAAAAATGATATAATCAAAGATAAGCAATCACATAGTTTTTAAAGGAGTATGCTTTTATGGGCTTTAGAGAACAGGTCCTCGAATGTCTAGGAAAATTTCCGGAGAAGGTGAAAATAGAGCCGGAAGTAATCAGCTCTACGGATAAAGGCATCTATCTTCTGCAATCGGTGGAATACAATGTGGCAAGGAATGAACGGATCAGAGCTTATTTATTGCTCCCCAAGGAAATAAAGAGCAAAAATCCGGCAATTCTCGCCTCCCATCAGCATGCAGATCAATTCATGCTAGGCAAGTCCGAACCGGCTGGTTTGGGTGGTAATCCAATGTACCACTACGGACTGGACCTTTGCTTGAGAGGATATGTGGTTCTTTGCCCTGATCATCTCTGCTTTGAGGACCGGAGGCCTCCGGAAGAACAACGCCAAGTCAACCATCACCTGGATGGGAGCAACTATGAACGGTTCGTCTTTGGCAAGTATTTACTCGAGGGCAGTACTCTCCAAGCTAAGTATTTATCCGACCTCTGCCGGGGATTGGATTTTTTGGAGTCCCTTGATTTTGTCGATGCCGACCGGATCGGCGCCATCGGTCATTCCCTCGGCGGACAGGAAACCTTATGGCTGGCATGGTACGATCCGCGGATCAAGGCGGCGGTATCTTCCTGCGGTTTCAGCCAGATCAGGAGCATTCTTGAAGGCGGTATCAACCATAATCTGGCTCTGTATGCTTTTGGCTTGCTAAATATCGGCGATATTGGCGACCTGGTTTGCGATCTGGCCCCAAAACCTTTTTTAATGACCAATGGAAGCGCCGATCGGATTTTTCCCGTTGCTGGCATAAGGGAGATTGCTAAAATGGCAGGTGAGAAGTACGGCCGAATGGGAAAGGTGGAAAACTTTAAATCCATCATCTTCGAAGGAGGGCATTCCTTTCCGGATGAAGTGAAAGCTGAAGCTTATGGATGGCTGGATCGGTTTCTAATGTGAATTGTCAACCACATTATAATGGAGTAGAATGAAAAGATAAACGAAAGATGGAGGCCTATAATGGAAAACAACTGTTTTTATTGCGCAAAGGATCAGCGTCTGCAGGACCTGATGATTGAAGTTCGCCAACTGGATACGGCGACTTTGTATTTGTTTAAAGAGCAGACCTATCGTGGCCGCTGCGTGGTCGCATATAATCGACATGTGCGGCATCTCACCGAATTAAGTGAACTGGAAGTGGCCGCCTTTTGGAAAGATGTTACCCGGGTGGCCAAAGCCTTGGAAAAAGCCTTTCATCCTGATAAGATAAATTACGGTATTTACGGCGATACCAATCCCCATTTACACTGCCATGTGGTTCCCAAATACGAAGGGGGTTTTTCCTGGGGTGGCACCTTCGAAATGATGCCCAAGGAAAAGAAGTTATTGAGCGAAGGCGAATACCAGGCGTTAATCGAGGAGATTAAAAAATACTTATAACCGGATTTGATGACACTGTGAATTATTGTGGGTATAGTATCGCGGATTTAATCTTGTACCGAACCCTTAAGCGTATCCCGGTACTGATTGGGGGCCATCCCGGTGATTTTCTTAAAAATCTGGCTGAAATATTTTTCATCTTTATACCCGATTTGAATGGCGATTTCATAGATCTTCAAATGAAAATCCCTTAGCAATTCCTTGGCTTTTTTGACTCGGACCTCAGCGATATAATCCACGAAGTTTTTCTGTAAGACCTGTTTAAAGCTGACGCTCAAGTATCCGGGCGATACGAAAACCAGTCGAGCAACGCTCTCCAAGGTCAAATCCTCGGAATAATGTTCTTCAATGTAGTTAACCGCTTGAGTCACCATTTTCCATTGATTCTTTTGCAAAGGATGGTTCCGGATGATTTCTTTGAAACAACTTAAAATTCTTTGATGCAACTCAGTTAAGGTTTCAATCCGGGGGAGTTCATCCAAAATCGCCAGTTTAGGCCCGAAAACACTTTCGGGATTAATCCCCCGTTCCAAACAGACATGATATACCGAACAGATCAGGGCGGTAATCATCTTCTGAATGTAATCCTTGGAGTTTTTACCAGGTATCGCAAGGTTGTCGAAGAAAGATTCGATCGCTCCTTCAAGCCCTTCCTGGTTATTGGAGCGGATATAATTGATGATCAGATTTTCTTCTTGTTCAAAAGCCAAGTTTGGAGAAGGGGTTTCAACGTTAATTTCATGGTAATGAATGATCCGATCGGGACCTTTCCAAAAACCATGTTCCAGCGCGAGTATTGCCGAATGGAAAGCGGTATGTAACTGGGAAAGATCCGGAGCGGGTTCCCCCAAGCCGATGGTTACAGTAACAGGCATAGCTGTGGCTACGGTCTGACGGAATTGCTCCATGCGCCGTGAAAAAACGGCAAGTGGCTCAGAGTCAACATTCCATAAAATAATAAGATGATCATGGTAATAACTGATTACGGTCTTCAACGCCGGAGGCAGTTTGGCGATGGACTCAAGCTGTTGACAAAGGGAATCCTTGATTAATTCAAATTCATTTGGTGGGGAAGTCAATTTATATTGCTGGTCGATTCTGATTAAAGCTAACCCGATATTTTGGGGAACTACTTCCATCTGATAAAGTTTCCACCGGATCAGGGCAGTCTCGCTATCGGTCAATTTGTGTTGAATCAGGGCCATTAATAGGTTTTCGCGCAGGATCGGGAGGTTCTCTTGGAACTTTTGCAACAAGCAGTCCCATTGATGATACTGTTCTTCTACGATGGCAATTTGATTTTTCAACTTTATCAAACTATCCAAAATTTCCTTAGGACGGCAAGGTTTTAATAAATAATCCGAAACTCCATAGCGTAGAGCTTGTTGGCAATAGCCGAAATCATCATAACCGCTTAAGATAATAACCTTCACTGGAGATTTTTCTTTCGCCAAGCGCTCCAATACTTCCAAACCGTTCATCACCGGCATTCTGATATCTAATAACATTAAATCGGGTTGGTACTCTGCGATCATCCGGAGCGCTTCCCGGCCGTTGGTCGCTAAACCGGCGATTTTAAGCCCGTGTTTCTCCCAGGGCAGGGAATGCAAAATTCCCTCTCTGGTTTCGGCTTCGTCATCGACGATCAATAGTTTTAAGATTCGGTCGGCCATGTTTACTCCTTCAACGTTGCCGGAATGTCGATGGTCACAGTGGTTCCTTCACCCGGGGTACTGATAAATTTTAATTCATGGTTTGAGCTATAGTATAGTTCCAGTCTTTCAAGGACATTTTTGATGGCATAACCTCCCGAGACCATGACCGGGTGTTCCTGATGGCCGGCGTTTCGCGCCAGTATTTCATCGATCTTTTGCTCGTCCATACCGATGCCATTGTCGGTAATCGTGAAGATCATCCGCTCTTGTTGAAGCCGGCCGTTAATTTGAAGATGGCCGCCATTTTCCAATCCTTCAATCCCGTGGATAATGGCGTTTTCCACGAAAGGCTGGATAATCAGTTTCGGCATTTTATTAACTAGAAGATCCGGGTCGAAATCAATATTGTAGGTCAGCTTTTTTTTAAAACGCATTTGCTGTAATTTTAAATACTCTTGAACCAGTTCCTGTTCTTGCGCTACCGTAGCCAATTCATTACCCCGGTTGAGACTTAACCGGAAAATCCTGGACAAGGCCAGGACCATTTCACTGATTTCCGGTACCCGGTTGCGTTCCGCCTTCCAAAAGATAGTGTCTAAGGTATTATATAAAAAATGGGGGTTGATCTGAGCCTGTAATGCGTTTAACTCCGCTTCCCGTTCCCGGATTTGCAGTTTATAAACCCGGTCGATGAGATCTTTGATCGAAGCGATCATCCCATTGTATCCCCTGCCGAGATCACCGATTTCATCCTCATTGGTAAAGGAAACTTGTTGTGAGAAATCACCCGCCTGAACCTTTTTGATGGAGTCCGATAATTGTCTGAGCGGATTGGTAATCATGGACGTAATAAAAAAGGACAAATAAAACAATAACAGATAGCAAATACTGCCCATGGTGACGATAATAAAGGCCAACCAACTTATTTTTTGAGTAAGAATCGCCGCCGGAGTCAGAGTCAGCACCTTCCAGCCGGTCTCCTGGGAAGTGCTGAAAGTAAAGAGCATTTTTTGATTATTGATTCTCAGGATGGCTGAACCGGTTTGATTTTGCAACATTTGATAGTATGGTTCATCCCGGACCGTTTCTTGGAGGCGGGCTGGGTTAGTGTGGGAAACGATCATGCCGTTTTGATCCACAATAAAGGTGCTGCCTTCATTGGGCACATTGGTCCGGTAGATGGAACGAATTTTTTCTTCATCGATCCATAACAACATGATTCCAAGGTTGCGATATTGGTTGATATCTTTGATAACCCGGTACATCAAGATCCGGCGGCGCCGGTTGTCGACTACCACCGGCGGCTGATTGCGAAAATATTCTACGCCGATGCCGCCGTTTAAGTTGAGCGCTTTTTGATAAATCGGATTCGCTTTAAAGTCGGCGAAGGGAACCACCCGGTTACTGGTATAACCGGAACCGGTACTATAAACCAACCCGTTATATCCATAAATCGAGATCATTGAAATATAGCTTTTGGAGGCCAAAATCCGGTCCAAGTAATCGCGGAGATCGGAGTAGCTTAAGATATTCCGTTTAAAGGCCGTCCCTTTTAGTTCATTTTGCAGATTGGGATCGAAAATAATTAAGGAACTGGTATTACCGAGATCATTTAAAATGTAATCGAAGTTGTTGCTGACTTGCCGGACCAGTCCTAACTGGGTTTCAATCACTTTTTCCGCCACTTGGTCGGCTGCTAAAAAATAGGCGTAAACCCCAACCGTTGAAATTGCCAGAAACAATATCAACGCTACAAAGATGAGGATTTTATTTTTTAAACTCAAGCGCCGGATCCTGTTGGTTAACAGCATTTTTTCAGCTCCAAGGTTTTAACGCATCGGAGGTTGACCTGAACCACTTTATGGTAAAGTGGTCTTTTGTAATTATTCGAGGCCAACTTGGAAAAACCTACTCGTAATTTAAACCCATAAAAATCTTGAACCATTTATGAAATTTGTCCCCTTTCATTTGTGTAAAATTTATGTAAAAATGGTTTTATGAAACGGCCGTTTAAATTTATGAACCAAAAGGGGGAGAAGCATGAAACGCATTTTGGTAATGTTCCTAGTTTTAATGCTCATTTCGATCATGTTTATGGTCAATATTTACAGTGCCCCAGCCAAAATTACCCTACGGATGGGAGATAATCAACCGGACCGGCAAAACACATGGGGAGCGGTGATTGAAAAGATTAATGCCGAGTTTAAAAAGAAACATCCCAATGTGGAAATTATTACTGAAAGTTACCAAGATCAAGCCTGGCAACAAAAAGTTCAGATTTATGCCGCCTCCAACCAACTGCCCGACGTCTTTAAATACTGGTCCTTCCCGGCGATGACCGGCGCATTGGCCAATAACGGTTATTTGTTGCCGCTGCCGGAAAAAGAATTCGCCAAATTGGGGTTTATTCCCGGCACCTTCGAACCCAACCGTTATAATGGGAAACTTTACGGCCTCCCGACTACGGTTGACTTTTGGGTAATTTATTACAATAAAGCGCTCTTTGAAAAAGCCGGTGTGAAAGTTCCCACGACCATCGATGAATTGATCGCCACCGCTAAATCATTCCGGGCTCAGGGAATCATTCCGGTAGTGACCGACGGCAAAGACGCTTGGCCCCTGAACATCACCTGGGATAACCTGGTCGGTAGAACCACCGGTGATTTCACACTGATTCAAAAAGCGTTAGCCCGTAAGATTAAATTTACCGACCCGGTATTCCTCCCGGCGACCAAACTCTTTAAACAAATGGTTGACAGCAAGCTGTTTGCCGATGATTTGCTCACCTTGGATTACGGCGCTTCCCGTAATCTCTTCGGGCAGGAAAAAGCAGCCATGTATCTGATGGGTTCCTGGGAATCGGGGCTCTCCACCGATGCGTCATTCAGCGAATCTTTCCGTAACAACCTCAGTGTGATGAAGTTCCCGGCCGGCCCCAAAGGTTCGGTCGATGATCTGATGGCCTGGGGGGGCGGTAACTATGTGATCAGCGCTAAAACTAAACATAAAGATTTATGTATCGATTATTTGAAAACCTACTTCACCCTCTATCCCAAGTTGGCTTGGGAGAGTAAAGTCAATATACCGGCCTTAAAAATTCAAACCAGCCCTAGCGACAATCAACTTTCCAAAGATTTAATCGCCGTGTTAAACGCTGCTAAAAAGACCAGCGGCACTCCTTCTTTGGATCAATCCACCGCTGAATTTAAAACCGATGTTCAAAAGTATATCCAAGAATTAGCCGCCGGCATTAAGAGTCCGGAAGCATTCCTGGCCGCCATGGACGCCGCTGCCGCAAAAGCGGCTAACGCCAAATAAAATCTTTATCGTAAAAATGGGCGGAAGTCTAAGTTTCTGCCCATTTTTACCTTGAATAAAGGTTAATTCTCCCGTAGCGGCGCTAAAGACGCAGAGAAAAATATAAAATTTTTTGATCGAGATGGGTTTGTTTTTCCTCTGTGCCTTTGCAGCTCTGCGGGAAAACTTATTCTTATTTTAGGTTAGTGAGTGATGCGGATGAATAACTTTTTCACCAATAAGCGGGATATTTTTTTGATGGTTCTCCCCGGGATCGCTTTTCTTTTGTTGGCGATGATTGTGCCGATCGTATTAAGCGTTTACTACGGGATGACCGACTGGACCGGTATCGGGAAGATGCATTTTATTGGATTTGATAACTTTAAAGAGATCCTGATGAAAGACCACACTTTCTGGTTGTCACTGTTCAACGCTTTGGTCCTTACCATCGTTACTTTATTCATTCAGAATCCGTTTGCCTTAATCGTTTGTATCATGTTACTCACATGTAAAAGAGGAGAACGATTTTTCCGGACCGTATACTTCATCCCGGCAATCATATCAGTGGTTGTAACTACCAGACTTTGGATCGCGGTTTTCAGCCCTCAATACGGCCTTTTAAATAAGTTTCTCAACCTGATTGGACTGAGTTTCCTAGCAACGGATTGGCTCAGCAATATCCATACCGCTTTAGGTTCAGTGATCTTTATTGTGATCTGGCAGGGTTTCGGCTGGGCGGTACTTTTTTACTATGCCGGATTGGTGGGCATTCCCAAGGATTTACAAGAGGCGGCCAAGATTGACGGCGCCAGCGGGGTTAAATTATATACCAAGGTGGTAATCCCCTTGATGATGCCGGTGATCAAATCAATCGCGGTAATCGGTTTGATCTCCTGCCTCAAACAAATGGAGACAGTCTATTTGTCAACCGGCGGCGGGCCGGGCGACTTGACCCAATTTTTAGCGAATTACTTATATATCAAAGCCTTCGTCTCCGGGCAATATGGTTATGGGAACGCCCTTTCGGTGTTGTTTGTGATTATTTGCGTATTAGGCACTTATCTCTTGGACCGTTTTACCAGGGGTGATGTGGGCGAATATTAATTGCGTTACGCGTTAAACGTACCGTGTTACGCGGTGATTTGGTTTAAGCAAGCCAAAAGACCATTAGGCTTGTGAATCTAAAAGGCGTTGTTGGTTATACGTTAGTTGGAAGTTGGGTTAATAGAAAAAAGCATAATTCACACTGATGTTGTCCATAAATAATGGTTTTTCGCGTAACGTTAAACGCGTAACGTATTTTAATCAGGAGGTTTGCTCATGAGTACCGATCTAGGCCGTTTGCAACGGCAGTTGATGGAAGCTCCGAATTCAAATCAACAAACAATACTATTAAAGATAAAAACCTTTTTGTTTTACGCCTTTCTGATCGGGCTGGCGCTCAGTCAAATGTTCCCGCTGTTTTGGCTCTTCAATTATTCCCTAGTGAAAAGCGGGGATCTTTTCGGCACCGAGTTCATCAAAATTCCCAACCCGCCTCTTTGGCAAAATTTCGTCCGGGCTTGGGTGGATGGCCAGATTTTTCATTATTTTATCAATAGCGTGATTGTGGTTGGCAGTTCGGTGGTTTTGTCGGTGCTGGTCTCGTTTTTACTGGCCTATGCTTGTACCCGAATGGAATGGAAGCTCCGGGGATTAGTATACGGTTTTGTGTTGATGGGCATGATGATTCCGATTCATGCAACCTTATTGCCGAATTTTTTACTTTTCAATAAGCTTCGATTATTAAATACCCATTTAGGATTGATCATTCCGTATGTTGCCTTTACCATACCCTTTAATACCATTATGATCTCGGGGTTTCTTAAATCGATCCACCGGGCTTTGGAGGAATCGGCGATGATTGACGGCTGCTCGGTTTGGGGCGCAATGTTTCGAATCATCGCTCCGATTACCAAACCGGCGTTAATCACTACGGCGATTATGACTTTTATGAATAATT
>JBLNDC010000390.1:0-3331 GCA_050261255.1 Bacteroidota bacterium | reverse complement strand
GCAGCAAATTTGGCGTGGAGCTTAGATATTCCGTTGAAAGGGACTTGATGGGCACCGCCGGCGGAGTTAAAAAGCTGGAATCATTTTTAAACGACACTTTTGTGATTATTTCCGGGGACGCAGTTACCGATGTGGATATCTGGGATATGGTCAATTATCATAAGGAAAAGGGAGCCCTCGCGACCATCGCTTTAAAAGAGGTGCCGGACCCGCGTCAATTCGGAGTAGTGATCACCGGAGACGACGGCAAAATTGAGGCTTTTCAGGAAAAGCCCAAACCGGAGGAGGCCTTGAGCCATCTAGCCAATACCGGCATTTACGTCTTTGAACCGGAGATCTTCAAGTTGATTCCGGCGGAGACTGTTTTTGACTTTGGAAAGGAACTCTTTCCCCAACTGGTGGAGGCCGGCGCGGCTTTTTACGGGTATCAGATGAAAGGCTATTGGTGCGATATCGGCTCCTTGACCCAGTACCGGTTGGCCCATTATGATATTTTAAAAGGCATGGTTAAAATGGAGATCCCGGGGATTTGGCATGCGAACGCCGTTTATGTAGGGGACCGGACCACGATTGCCCCGACAGCCCGGATCGGTTCCAAGGTGGTAATCGGCCGTAATTGCCATATCGGCGACGGGGTGGAGATCTTCGGCGAGACCGTAATCGGCGACAATTGCCTGATTGAAGAAGGGACCTCCATCTTCGGCAGTATCATTTGGCGAAATACGAAGATCGGTTCCAACGCCCGCCTAGTCGAGTGCGTGGTCGGGAGCGAGTGCTACCTGAAGGACGGCTCGGTGATCGGCGCCGGGGTAATCCTGAGCGATGAATGCGTGGTAGAGCCGGGGAGCGTGGTTGAGTATAATACCAAAGTATGGCCGAGGAAGGTAGTGGCCAAGGAGTAGGGTTTAGGCGTGAAGCTTGAGTGCGAAGAAGACATTTTTTGCCTGTTTATAGCTTTTTTACAGATACGAGTGGAGCAATATTTAAGCCGCTCAAATTAACTCGGCAAGCCAAGTAGTCTGGCTTGCCGAGTGATGTCTTGGCTGACTTGGGTTAATTTGAAGAAAGTTGTTATTCCGGCTGCGTGGCATCGTTTTTGATTAATTTGATGATTGCCGCGTTGATAGCTATCAAAAACCAGAAGAACCTTAATGTTTCGGCGTCACCGTAGTTTACCTCGGTTAGCCCTTGGATGTTGAAAACGATGACACCGCATAAGGATGCCAGCAGGAACAAGCGCCAGTTGTGGTTGGTCATCCTTTGATAGTTTTTATAAAGCCAAATGACGATGGCCACCATCAACCAGATGAAACCGACGAGTCCCAAGGTCCCGGCCTCGGCCATGAATTGGAGGATGTTGTTATGTGCGTGGCAGGTTGTGCTAACAGGATAGGGTTGATTGTAATTTGTTTCATATTCTTCGGAAAATCTGCCTAGGCCAACTCCATTGATGGGATGATCGCGATACATCGAGATGGCACTCTTCCATAGGGCGATTCGGGTTAGATTAGAGTGATCCTGTTTAACATCAAAGCTGCTTTTAAATCTATCCAGATACATTTGGGGCAAAAACAAATAGGAGATAAGGCCAATTATTAATAAAATTACCAATACCTTTTTACTTTTTAACCAAGCGAGAGTAAAAATCCCTCCCAGCAATGCTAACCAAGCGCCTCTAGCTTGGGTGAGCAGTAAGTTTAGCCCTAAAAATGTTACTCCGGTTAGTAAGCTGATACGTAATCCGGTATTGATTTTCCCCCAAAAAACGTATACCAGCAAAAAAACGATAAAAATGGCTAAGAGACAACCGAATGCTAATGGAAAAGAAAAACTGCCAATTCTTGTAATTTTTTGAGGATAATGCTGATAAAACCCATAAACAGCAGCGATGGACATTGAAATAGTTGCAATGAGTATGCTCTTCTTTACTTGTTTCAAATTATTAAGATTGGAGACGGTTATAAAAAAGAATAAGAATAAGAGTAGATGTTTTTGAATTTGGGAGAAAGCTTCGGAATCAGGATGTTCGATTACTGCCATGATTAGGGCGAAGGTAAAAAAAAGAATCGGTAAATTTAGGGATTTATCGGTAACTCTTATTAATGGATTTTCTTTTATGATTACCATTATCACCATCTGAAGTAAACCGATAAAACAAATCAGGACGCCGCTAATACTAGTCAATGCTTTAGAAGTAAAAAGCCCTAAAGCGAATAAATACAAATTAAAAACGATAGCCTTGGAGAGAAAATTATCGGCAGCAGTTATTATACAATTCTTCAATATTGCACTCCCTTTCAAGTTTGTTTATTAACTTGGTTGTTGCTTGACTAGAGTGAGCTAAAGGATAAAAGGGGGACAGAAACCACTTTTCGATTCGCGCAACTATTTGTTAATAAGAAAGACATGAGAGAAATTCGACTTGTTTTAAAAATTTTCCTTTTTTCGAATAGAAAAATCTGTAAGGTTATAGTTGGTTCTCTAAGTAGTCGTCCCCCCGGATAAAAATATGTCAACCAAAAATCCCCTTTAGTGTAAAATGTTTATTACTTTTTGCCGATTGTTATTTTTAAATGACGGAAAATTTTGTATTATTAGATTGCTTGGTTTGAGTCCACGTCAATTTCCTTTGCAATCCTATTTATTTTCAGAAACTAATCCCTTTATAAAAAATGCCGATTAATATAAATAAAAATACGGATCGGTTTGCTATTTTTGTAATTTAGTTTCACTTTATGAGATGCAGGAATTTGAATGAATTAACCGAAATATCTATGTTTCAAGATATTAGCAGTACGCCCAACCGGTTGTCGGATCACTGATCATACCGGAAACCGGTCGATTTTATTTGCATTCGAGCTGCCGGTATTCACGGTCGATAATATAACAGGGTTAAATCCTGTGATTAAAATTACAGATAAACCGGTATTACAATGTGAATCCTGTTTCTATTCGACAAGGCGGTGTTTATATGTTACGCAAGTTAGTTTCAGGCGTGTTAGTTGGATTTGATGTGATTTCAATTGTGTTATCGGGTTACATAGGATTGTTTTTAAGATTTGAGGGAAAAGTAGCAGATAAATATTTCGAGGCATGGTTCCACTTCTTACCGGTTATGATCTTAGTAGGTTTGGCGGTTTATTACTTATTTGGCTTGTATAACCGTTTATGGCGTTACGCTGGAGTCAACGAGATATTGACCATTTGTTTTGCGGTTTCCGTAAGCACCATCGGCTCGTCTTTATATATGTACATGAGTAAACCCGGTTTTCCCAGGAGTGTTTATATTATCGCCTGGGGATTTAATGTCGCTTGCGTTGGTTCCAGCCGA
>JBLNDC010000389.1:0-3537 GCA_050261255.1 Bacteroidota bacterium | reverse complement strand
AGGCAAAAGCTGGATGAAGCCGGAATCAAACCGGAGGATATCAAAAGCGTCAAGGATTTGGCTCGTTTACCTTTCACTACTAAGCAAGATTTAAGAGATAATTATCCATTTAAATTGTTCGCCGTGCCCCAGGATGAAGTAGTGCGAATTCATGCTTCTTCGGGCACGACCGGGAAGATGACCGTGGTTGGTTATACCAAAGGGGATATCGCTACTTGGGCTGAAGTAATGGCTCGCACTATGGGTTGTGGTGGTGTCACGCACAAAGATATCGTACAAGTCGCCTATGGTTACGGACTTTTTACCGGCGGGCTGGGAGCCCATTACGGCGCCGAGAGAATCGGTGCGACAGTGGTTCCGATTTCAGGCGGAAATACTAAACGGCAGCTCCAAATAATGAAGGATTTCGGTTCGACCGTTTTGGCTTGCACCCCGTCGTACACCCTATATATGGCGGAGGCTGCTCAGGAAGAGGGGATTAAGATTGAGGATCTCCGTCTTAAGGTAGGTTTTTTCGGGGCAGAGCCTTGGTCGAACAATATGCGAAAAGAGATCGAGCGAATCTGGAATATTAAGGCCATTGATATTTATGGTTTGAGTGAAATAATCGGGCCGGGGGTTTCCAGTGAATGTTCGGAACAGAATGGACTTCATGTCTGGGAAGACCATTTCATCCCGGAGATCATCGATCCCGCTACCGGTGAAGTGCTGCCTTTCGGAGAAAAAGGCGAGTTGGTTTTCACTTGCATTACCAAGGAAGCATTGCCTTTGATTCGTTATCGAACCAGAGATATCAGTATTCTTTATCCTGAACCTTGTCCTTGCGGACGCACTCATATGCGAATGAACCGGGTAATGGGCCGGACTGACGATATGCTCATTATTCGCGGAGTTAATGTATTTCCTTCGCAAATTGAAAGCGTATTATTGGAGATCGGAGAGACCGAACCTCACTATCAATTAATCGTCGACCGCGATGGAACGCTTGATGATTTGGAAATTTGGGTGGAAGTTTCCGAAGAACTTTTTTCAGATAAAATTAGGCAGCTTGAGGAGTTAGGCTCCAAGATTAAAAGAGAGATCTTAAGCACTTTAGGGATTTCAGCCCGTGTCAAACTGGTGGAGCCTAAAACGATCGCCCGAAGTGAAGGGAAAGCAAAACGGGTTGTCGATCGCAGGGATGTCTACCCCAAATAAGCCCTAAGGCGGTAGAATTAAAAATAGTCGCGGGCAGATTACAAATTCCTGGAAGAAAAGAGAAGGTAATTTTGAATGTTTGGCGAATAAAATTTTATGAAAAGTTGGGGGGAGAAAAGATGAAAGTCAAACAAATATCGATCTTTTTAGAGAATAAGTCGGGACGTTTGGCTGATGTTACAAAAGTGCTTGGCGATAACGATATTAATATTAGAGCCCTGTCAATCGCCGACACCAATGATTTCGGCATTTTGAGGCTGATAGTCAATTCTCCTGAAAAAGCTTGGAAGGTTTTGAAAGAACAGGGTTTTACAGTAAGTGAAACTGAGATAATCGCTGTCCGGATCCCGGATCAACCCGGTGGATTGGCCGGTATACTGAATATATTGGAAAATAACCGGATAAACATCGAGTATATGTATGCTTTCGTAGGGAAGTCCGGAACGGACGCCGTAGTGGTCTTCCGGGTTGAAAACATCGACCGCGCCATTGAATTATTACAGAAAGAGGGAATATCGCTCCTAAGCGGCAAAGAAATATATGAGTTTAGTTTCTAAAGATCAATGATACATTTAGTAAGTTTGTAGACGCAGTATCGTTATGAGAGGAACCAATTGATGAATCGGCTCTCCAAATTATTCGCTTCTTTATTAAAAGTACTTTTTTTTAAAAGCATCAAAGGTAATAACCGGTTAATTTATAATATTGCCGGTTTATTTTTCATTGCAGTTTTTCATTTGACGGTAAGCGTTGTTTTATTCTTCTGGCTTCATGCTTCGATTATCAAGACTGATAAGGTGTTTGAGGCTGATTTGAAGCTTGCTCATTCCATCAAAACGGACCTGGTCATTTTATCATCCCAACTTGATTTTTCAACTCCTACTCTAAACCGCTTGGTAAACCAAGTAGACATGTTAAGCTTTAATTGTCGGGCAGAACGAAGTTGGAAACTTACTAAAGCTAGTCTTACCAATATGATTGAGCTGGCTTCCGGTTCTAAAAAAAATGGGGCGCACAATCAGGAAATCGATGATGGAATAATAAAAAGCCAAGTATTAATCGATGATCTGATTCGGATCTTGATGGAAAAACGAGAAGCTGCTAGGTACAAGCTATTGTCGAAAGCGACAATTTATGAAACAAGCGCAATTTTAATAATCGTTTTGTTGGTATGCGTCGGGGCTTTTTTGTTGACTAAATCCTTGAAAGAGCAGCAATCGGAGGTTGCCTACTTTGAGAGTTTGGCCTATCAATTTAAAGGCGGTCAGCTTGATAAGATTCAATTTAACTATCGAGGGAAAATTCTAACAACTCTTAATCAAGTAATAAGTAGTTATATTCAACAATTAAAAGAACGATACCGGGCAGTTAAAGAGGAAATTAAAAAAATAAACTTTCAACTAAACGAAATTTCATTATTTTCCAAACAGAATATTTCCTTTTACAATGAAATCAAACGGGGCTTAGAACAAACCATTGAGCAAAATCATGATCAAATCGATAAGTATCGGGAATTAGACGAACAGATTAAGTCCCTCGATCTCCAACTGGAGGGTTCACAACAACAAATCTTTGAGCTTCATGAGTCGGTAAAAAATAAGGCCCGGGTTTTTCATGAAGCTCCGGAAGGGATTAAGGAAATTGAAATTCGGATCAATAAGCGGGAAGAATACTTAAAAAAAGTCGTTAGCGACCTCTATCAATTAAGGTCGGCCTTGGAACGGCTGCTGCAAACGGGATCAATCTTTCAAAATGTTGCCGAACAAAATGTTTTACTGGCTTTAAACGCATCAATCGAAGCGGCCAGGGCGGAAGGCTCAGCCGGAGGTTTTGACATTGCGGCGGAAGAGATTGCAAATCTGGCTGTGAAAATTGGACGGGTTTCCAAAGAATTATTGGCTGTAGTTGATACGATGAGTGTTAAAGGAAATGCGGCCTTGAAAACCTTAGAAATTGATTTGGCCCGTAATAATGAAGTGAAACATTTTATCGAGGGGGTCAGTACTAAAATTACGATCTTTTGTTTAAAATTGAGCCAACTTTTGGAGGAAACCATTCAGTATAGTATTCAAATTGAAGAACTTGAAGATAGGCGCAGAACCCTAGGGGAACTGGCCTCTTCTTTGGGGGATATCAATCAAAAATCACAAACTAATTTTGGCAGGGCGGAAGCAGCTCTTGAAGTTATTAAAAAATCCGGTGAAAATTTATCTGTAACGGAGCAATTAGATTCCTTAATGGCGGAATTAAAACACTTGATGAATAAAATCACCATTTAAACAATTAAAACGAAGGGGAAACCATGGCCAAGTTCAAAAAGAACTTAAATATATCCGAAAA
>JBLNDC010000388.1:0-4637 GCA_050261255.1 Bacteroidota bacterium | reverse complement strand
TAAAGAGCACGCTCTGGGAAATGGTGAATAGCTTGTTGCGCTCCGAATCATTGGCTACAGTACGACCGGTAAGGTAAAAGTTGATGTCGTCGCCTCTAAGATCTCTCGGATCAAGGCTCCGGTAGCAATACTCCATTGCCGTGCCGCCGCCGGGATTATGATCTTCCCAGGGGAAGTGAGTATTATAGGCTAGTTTTGAATAGTTAGGATCGTCATAATAAACCTTACCGGGAATTATCTCCGAAGTTCCGGTCTTGCCGTGGTTTACCAAGACCAGCCCCGGTTCTTCCAAGATGCTTACCTTGGAGTTGCCGTCTAATGTCTCCCAGAACCCTTCATTCTCTTTAGCGGTCCAGAAGGGCGATTCATCCGGCAAGGCAAGACCGATGAAAGGCAAAAACATTAGAAACGGGCTCGCCGGACAGCTGTAGTTTTGGAGCATATATTCCTTATGTCCATAAAACCCCAGACTTGGAATATCGTTTTCATAAAAATCTTCCCGAGTGGTAAATTGGAGCAAAGAGCCGGAACAAAGTCTTCTTGCCCAACCAGGGTCTAACGGCGACTCACTCTTTAACATGAAGGAAACCGGGAAGCCGCCGGAGATCCAAGTCCGATAACAGATACTCCGCGCCCACATGTTGATAAAGCCGTTTCTAGCAAAAAAGTTTGGGTACGTTTTCATTAATTCCAGAGCGGATTCTTCAATGGCCGCCGCTATTTCCGGATAATGCTCATCACCGAAAGCCCTGTTCCAAATGACTCCATAGACCACAAACAAGCTAATCGTATAATAGTTATAGGTTTGCTCCAGATACCAACCGTTTCCGGAATGATAGGAAACTACCCACAACAAATGGCTCTTTAATAATTCCTCGTTGATCTCATAGCCGTGTTTTTTGAGGAAGGATAGGGCTTCGATATTAAAAATACGCCAATTGTTTTGAGTGGTCCGATGGTGAGCCCATTTAGAGATGATTTTTGCCATTTCATCTTTTTGTTTTTGAGTATAATAAGGCCAGATAATATCGGGTATCAATAGTAAGGTTTTTAACAACCCACCGAATTCGCAAGTGAATTGGTAGGTAGCGTCCGGTAGCTCCTCAGGCAGAGGTACAGAGTTGGGATGTCCGGGGGTCAACGCATTATATAATTGTAAACAATAATAGTCTCTTAGTTTAATCCCTTTGATGGTTACATCCGGGTCAACATGCATCAACGGGCCGGCAATGGTCAATGTCCTTTCCAAAGCTTCAAACTGGAAAGCCCGAAAACGCCAGTCCGGATCGCCCGGCTGAGGATAGGTTTTCCCCGGAACCAACGAAAATACTAATGGGGTATCAATCGAGTCCACATGTTTAAATGCCCGTTCCAACAGATACTTTCCGAGTTCAATATAATGCTTCTTAGTCATTCCGGTATACGGGCTTAAATTGTAGTCCGGATTCATAACCTTATAAGCGCTTTGCATCTTAATCTCCTCACTTTATTTTGAACACCATCTGGGTCGGACTGACAAATTTCAAAGCGATCACCAGCGCAGTCATGGCAGTTAAAAAGTAAATAACCGCCATCGCGTCAATCGCCTGGATCGGCCGGAAGCCCGCGGCATAAGCATCGGCATATAATGCCACCACGATCGTTTGGGTCTTACCACCGGCGACTAAATAAGTCAATTCAAACATGCTTAATGTTTTCACGATCGAAAGAACGGTCGCGTTTAAAATCCCCGGCATCGATAAAGGCACTAAAATTTTGCAGAAAGTTGTAAGGCCGTTGGCTCCCAGCATTTTTGCGGCTGACTCAAGATTAACGCTGATTTGTTCGATAAACGGCTGCAGCACCAGGATCATAAACGGCACAACCGGAACTAAATTGACCAAGATCACTCCAGCCAGCTTCATGGCCAAACGGGCTTTATACATCACCATTGCCAACGGAATACCGTATGCCATCGGCGGGATAAGCATCGGTAGCAGAAAAAGGGACATGATTACACCCTTAAACCGAAAATCCCGTCTGGCGAATGCATAGGCAGCGGGGAAAGCGATCATTAAGCCGATTATCACTACCGCCAAGGCGACGATGAAAGTAACCCATAGTAAATTGCCGATATCGTGATCAGTGACCAAGTAACTATACCAATCGAAAGTATATTCTTGGGGTATTAAACCCGAAAACCAAGTTTTACCAAATGAATTTAGAATAACAGTCAGTAAAATCCCAGTTATATTAAGGAGATAAACTGCCATTGCAGCGAAGAACATGATTCCCGATAGTTTAATTTTTTTCTGCATAATGTATGCCTCCTTTAACCTTTCCCGACAATGGAAGCTCCTTTATAGATGCGCTGTCTCCAGAGGAACACCAAAATTATCACTAAAAGTTCAATCGCTGCCATAATTATCGCTACAGTCGAACCCATGTTAAAGTCGAATTTTTCGAAAGCCCATTGATAGGCGGCAATTGAAATTACCCGGGTCGGACCGGAAGGTTCACCCAGCAAAACCGCAGATGGATATACGGTGAAAGCCAATACAAAATTCAGACAAAAAGCAATGGCAATACCGGGCACCATCAAAGGAAACAGTACTTTCCTAAAAGTTTTTCCTTTAGAAGCTCCCAACATTTGGGCTGCTTTTTCCAGATCCGGATTAATTCCGGAGACATATCCTAATAACATTAAAAAGGCAAATGGGAACCCTTGTAGGACAAGGGAGATCAATACCCCTAAATAATTATGGGTAAAACGAAACGGTTTATCAATTAGCCCGATAGCCATTAAAAACTGGTTCAGCCAACCGTTGGGACCCATAAAGGTCAGCATCCCTTCGGCTACCAATACTGTACCCAAAGTAATCGGGACGATCAAGAAAAAGGTGATCAGTTTTTCACCCTTGCGGCCACGCCTCATGTAATAGGCAAAAGGTATCGCCAACAAAACATTGATTAACGTAGCCGGTAGGGCCAGTTTCAAAGTGATCCAAATAGTACGATACTCCCACTCGTCAGTGAAAAACTTCTGATAATTAGCAAGAGTAAAGCCTCCGTCAACATCGGTAAAACTAAGAAATAGGCCATAGAAAAATGGATAAATAAAAAGCAAGATCATGAATATCAAAGCCGGAAGCAGAGTAATTAATAGACTAAAGTCCCATCGTTTTTCCTCAAACATAGCTACCGACTCCCTTCGGGAACACCAGAAGCCTCTCTGGAGGAATCGTTAAATCTAATTCATCTCCGCTCCTGATTTTGGTGTTAATCCTAAAATCAACCTGGAGGTTATTTTTTAACATCCCGGTAACATGGCTGGTTTGACCGAGATATTCCACAATACCTGTTTTGCAATGTAGATAGTTCGTTTCCCACATACCGATTAGAAAATCGTCGGGCCTAATCGCGGTATTAACCGTTTTTTGACTTCGCAACGCCTGCATCAGGCCTAGCTTTAAGTTCCGGTTTTTGTCGGTGAACCTCTTCCGTGAAATGAGCTTAAGTCCATTGATATCGATATCGATTTGGGTCACTTCACCCTGTTCTTGAATATTCTCTATTTTTGCCTCCCAAATATTACGAAATCCCATAAAGTCGGCGACAAAAAGATTGGCAGGGCTGGTATAGATCTCTTCGGGAGTTCCTACTTGCTGGATATGACCTTTTCTCATTACTACAATCCGGTCCGAAAGCGCTAAGGCCTCTTGTTGATCATGCGTCACATAAATACTGGTAACTTGAAGCCTCTCGTGTAGGGCCTTTAATTCATAACGCATATCATTGCGTAATTTAGCGTCAAGATTAGATAAGGGTTCATCCAGCATCAACAAACTGGGTTCCAGGATAATACAGCGGGCAATCGCCACCCGTTGCTGTTCGCCACCGGACATTTGACTGGGATACTTATTTTCATACCCTTCAAGGTGAACCATTTTTAAAACATTAGCTACTTTTTCTTTAATCTCATTTTGGGGAACTTTTTTTAATTCCAAACCAAAAGCGATATTTTTAAAAACAGTTAGATGAGGGAATAAGGCATAGTTTTGAAAAACCATCCCGAAACCCCTTTTTTCAGGCGGGACTCTATTGACGCCGTCATCGATACATTCTTGATCGATATAAATATTGCCGCTGGTAATCGGCAGCAGTCCGGCGATACAATTAAGGGCGGTAGACTTCCCGCAGCCGGATGGTCCCAGGAAGGTAACGAACTCCCCTTTTTCAAGAGTCAGATTAAAGTCGACCAAAGCTTCCTTTTCGCCAAATTTTTTCGTTAGATTTTTAATGATTATTTGTCTTATTTCTCTCATAATCCCCACCACACAATTTTATTTACGGAAGGGACGATCAAGATCGTCCCTTCCCTGCTCAGCTACATCCACGAATACTATTTCTTAATTTTAGCTCCGACCAACTTATCCCACATTTCGCATGCCAAGGTAAGCGCAGCGGCATCCAACTGAGTCGTAGACGGATATTTGGTGACAGCTTCTTCCAAGTCTTTACGCATGGCCTTTTTGACGTTAGCTTGGCTTTGGGCCGGGGCCATTGTAATCGGGACGTTTTTGACCGCCGGACCAGGATAGAAATAACCGTTATCATAATTGTACGCTTGCATCTCCGGCGTTAAGAGCCAAGCAATT
>JBLNDC010000387.1:0-5098 GCA_050261255.1 Bacteroidota bacterium | reverse complement strand
GATCCAAGAGGGCTTGTCCATTTTGTCACCGGTGAGCAAAGCCAGGAGCCGATCGGAAAGAACGGTTCTCCGGCTGTCCGGTTGGTAGGAAGAGATTTTAAGATTGAACAGGGTTGAGAGGGTTTCCATTTCCCGGTAGGATATAAGTTCATACACTTTCCAAGACATTTATTGAACCCTCCTTTAACCTATTTGGGTAACTTGGACTGAGATTTGACCGTTTTTTACGACGATATGCCGGGTAACCGGGCCTTCCCGCTCGATAATTTCAAGGTTGTTTTCATCTTCAAGTTGGAGTTCTTGAAGCACCTGGTTGAAATACTTATGAATTGACGATCTGGAAATGGATATTTCCCGGTCACTTAAAAACCGTGCAAGCTCCACAAAAGTATCGTGTTTAAGAAAACGGCGTTTAATAACTTCCAGCTTTAAAGGCATTTCAAGAGAATTCATTTTCGACAATCCAATCTTGGATGTTCGTTGCGCCGGAATTTGTTGGCAGAAGGTGTATCCTGATTTTGAAGGCAATTCGGAATTTGACGGGGAATTGTTTTGAATAACTGTTTCGATAAGGTTGTCAATTTTCTGATTCATAGCGGCAAGCACTTGAGTATTCTGTTCGATAGTTTTTAAGCATAGCTGATTGATTTGGTTAGATTGCATGATAGCTTGTTCGAATATTTGAGGATCAATTATATTGATAGCCAATTCTTCCATTTTTTTAGCGCGAAAATATCCATTGACCAATTGTCGTTGAACAGCCCAAGACAAATCATCGGTGAAGGGTTTGACTAACATAGAATAGCCGGATTCGGTAAGCAGGATTAATGTCTTAGGGAAACCTCCTTGCGGTCGTTGAAAAAAACCAAGGCGACGAATTTCGTCGGGCTGGTTTAATTCAAAAAAATCAACATTTAGAAGAAAATGTTTACGATTTTCCCTAAAATTCCGTCCAGCAGTCCCATTTGGGCGTTGGTGTTGCTCGTCAATATCTTTAAAAGTAACAACTCGTTGGCCGTTATATTCCTTAATTACTAACGACTTTGTTTCGTTACCAATTGATAATTCAAAGGTTTCTGACATATGTTTCATCTACTTTCTATTTCGTTTTCATACTACTTTTAGGTTTCCTGCCTCTGGTTTTTTTGGTGTCTAAGATGTCAATACTGATTCCGAGCCGTTTAGCTATTACAGGAGCATGTTTTCCGGGAGAACGTTGACCGCTTGAAATTAATCTCAAATATTTGTAACTTATTCCAGTATCTTCAGCAAGCTGTAGCAGAGTTAGATCAAGGTCTATTAATCGCTTTTTAAATTCTTTGGTCCATCGTTCTTTGGCCATATACACTCCCTCCTTTCGGTTCTTTTAATTGATTCTAATTTGTGATAACATAAACAGTGATTTATATAATAATCATTATAATCGATATATTAGACAAAATCAATAGATATAATACACATTATTTATGTATTGCACAAAAAGAGGAGGGTACTAAAATAGTATGGTAGAAATAAATTTGGATGGATCATTAGTAGATATAGGGGAACGGATGCAATTTCTAAGAGATAAGGTTTTAAATACTTCACAAGATGAAATTGCAAAATTTATTGGTATGTCAAGAAGTAATTTAAGCTCAATTGAAACAGGGCGAATAAACCCATCTTTGCAAGCAGTACTTTTATATGCCTATTTTTGCAATGTTTCACCAGCATGGATATTAAAAGGAATTGGACAAGGGCCAAACCCGGTAAAAACAAATCGTCGTAACTTAAGCGTTAAATTACTTGATAATGCTGTTTTTACTGCAGATACAATTATTAAAGAGCTTCCGGCCCGTTTTAAATTTTGTCGTGAAAATGCAGAAGAAAAAATATCACAAAGAAAACTCTCGGAAATGCTGGAAATATCGCAAAGCGTTATCTCCGAAATTGAGAGAGGTAATCTAGTTCCGACAATCGAATATATAATCAAATTCTCCGAAAACTTAGAAGTGCCGATTGATCTCCTACTATCTACACCTGAACAACTTTTATTGATGAACGCCGATTCATTAAGTGAACATCCACTATATGGACAAATATTGTCTTCTTATACACCAAAAAGAGAACTGATAAAGGCGGAGGATATTATTTTTTTGATACAACGATCTTTTAGTGATTCTTCAGAATTGAGAAAGATGGCGGCGGTAATAGAATTAATAGCAAAATATATTGACCAGGAGAATAGAGGCGGTAAGGAATGAGGGTGAGACTTTATCATAAATTTGTGATAAAGTTAATGTTTTGAAGGTTTGCGGCTAGTAAGGCAGGACTAATAATAAGTTTCATAAAAGGTACTGGGGCAAACTATCCCAGCACGAAGAATTTCGTCGGGCTGATTTAAAGGGGTTCGACATAATGTCGTGTGGCGAAGTTTCGCGGGTCTTATATTTTAAATCTTGCGACAGATAATTTAAGAATTTATAAGCCATTACCTGTATAAAGTTATCGTTTAAATAGTATTATTATTGGGTTTACGGCGTTTTTTGGACAGCCGCCGGCGCGATTTTAAGTAGTAGCCTTTGTGACATTTAATTTGAGAATATAGTATATTAGCCTTAAAACCAGAAATAACAATGGTTTAAGGCTATTTTTGAAAGAAAAAATATCTCATTTCCGCATTTCCGCAATCCCAATTTTTGGACTCATTTAAAAGGCCAGTTAAATATATATTTTTAGGGTTTTTGAGTCATTTCCGCGATCTTATTTTTACAAAAAATAGAAAAAGCCTTTAATGTGTGATATATTAAGGCTTTTATTAATTGTAAATAATTGGAATTAAGGTGATTTTTAGGCGGTTTTTTGGTTCGGTAATTTTTTTCGTGAGAAATTGGGGGTAAAAAAATAACCCGGCGGGTTTAAATAAATCCTCAAGAATCCCGGTAAATCTTAACGAATCCCGGTGGATCTCAGAGGATCGTTTTGGTTCGGGTTAGATTATCAGTAATATTTATAGTGAGAAGTTACAATTATTCCCCTCCTTTTCTGATGTATTATATTTCATATTCTGCATCCGAAAGGGTATAGTGTAGTCGTATAGTACAAAGTACTCCTCGACCCCTAGAGTCATAATATAAACAAACTAATTGGGAAGGAGGGAGGAAAGACTATGAAAAAAGCGTTGGTAATGTTTCTCGTGATTAGTGTCTTAGTTCTTGCGTTCGCAGGTATTTCCAATGCCGCAGCAGTGAATACTATATCGATACACAATCAAACCGGCTTTACTTTCTACGCAGTATTCGTGAAGCCTTCAAACTCTACCGACTGGGGAAATAATCTAATTTCCTATGTGGTCTACAATGGTGAGAGCTTTTATGTCGATCTCAATGTATATAGACCTGCTTGGGATATTGCGGTTAAAGATAGATACGGAACCTGGCATTACTGGAGGAGATGGGATCTTAATAATTGCAGTGGCATCACTCTTTATTAATCAGAGATAGTGGTTCTAATTTTTCTGTCAATAGGTATGCTATGATAATGTTAAAAGAGCACTAAATAGTGCTCTTAAATGTAATCTCTGGCAATTTTTTTAGCATTAAAATGGTGTCTTTAGCAAGCGGGGCACCAATGACAGGCTCTCCTTAGAAGATTTATTCTCTATAATAGCTATACTTTATTGTTTTGAGTTAGAGTATGCCCAAAAAAGATCGATTTCCGCTATTGAACCTCTTTTTTTGTTTATTCAGCCTATTCGATTCATTATTTTTGCAATGCACTCTTTCATCTTTAATCGGATATAATGTGATAATTATCGAACCAAATGAGGACCATGAAAGGAGACGGTTATATGGACAATATCAATTCCCGTATCCAATCTAAAGCTACGGATCGCTTTTTATGTTGCGATACTGATAGCGTCCTGGCATGCGGCGCAGGAATCGATAACTTTAATCATCCGATCAGGACCGACGCGAACAGTGTCTTGGCCACTTTACCAAGCGCCAGCGTTCAATCTCAAATCGGACGGCTTTTTTCAGCTACCTTTGGCGAATTCCTAACCCCTGAATCACGCAGTAGGTTACTAATCATTGAAAATCCCACGGATTCAGGGAGAATTATTTATCTGGACTCAGTCTTAGGCGGTATCACCGCTATTCCGGGAAATCAGCCTTTAAGTTATCAAACTTCTTTAAGCTTTACTCTGACTCGTGATAATGCGATTCAAGGTAGTCCATTTGAGGAGCGGAATCTTAACTTTGGTTTCCCTGACAACAGTGGCATGAATCTATTCTTTTCTAACGGTGTTCACAGCGGTACTATAGTAGCTCAGTCGCTCCAAGTCTTTGGCCAATTTTCGCTTGATTTTAGAGGTAAAATAATTATTCCTCCCGGTCACAACCTTGGGATCCAAACTTTTGCCGGAAGCCTTTCCGAGGGAAACGTCAATATGCGCGAGACGGTGATCTGGTATGAGCTTGATCTTCCAGCAAAACCAAAGTAAAGGGGGAATTATGATGGAAACGAAAAAAATTCGTAAACCAGATAATCCGACTGTAAATCCCAGCCAAGAACAAGCTGCTATCCTTATGTTCGGTAGAGGAGTAGACGGTGTCAACCGTCCTTTTCAGCAGGATAAATTCGGTACGAGCAGTACGTTACCGAATGCCAGCGCCTATTGCCAAGTCGAGCAACTTTTTTGTATAACTAGTGATGTTCGAGGAGAGAATTTAAGGCTTGTTTTAGAAAATCCGGCAACCAATACGAAGACAATTTTTATCGATAGTTTTTCAGGCGGAATTTTTATTGATCAGGTAACGATGCCGCGTAGTTATCAAGAAACATTGAGTGTCCGTTTCATTGAAGTGACTAACCCGGCAGGGACTATCGTGGCGCCCATTAACCGCAAACTCGGCTCTTCCATCATCAGTACGGTTATAGCTCGCCAACCGGGTGGCGGCGTTGCGTCAAACGGTTTACACCTTTCAAACCATCCAACGGGAGAGTTCGAACTTAGTTTTCGCGGGCAGATTATTATACCGCCGGGACATAATATTCTAATCGCTGTTAATCTAAGTTCAGCAAATATAGGGATATTGAGCACCACTCTTACCTGGTT
>JBLNDC010000386.1:0-2942 GCA_050261255.1 Bacteroidota bacterium | reverse complement strand
ACTTTAGGGATGATGATGATTGCGGCCGGACTTTCGCTGGTCATCTCCGGTTTAAAACCCATTTACTTCGTTGATACGCCGGCCTTCTATAATATTTCAATGGGCACCCTATGGGGCATACCCAACGCAGTACTGCTCTTTTTTGGTTCGGCCATTATCGCCGGTTTAATCCTGACCCAGACGGTGCTGGGCAGGTATACTTTTGCGTTGGGTAGTAACGAGGAAGCGGCCCGCCTCTCCGGCATCAAAGTGAACGGCTGGAAGACTGCGGTCTACACTCTGGGTGGTATCTTTAGCGGTCTGGCCGGTATCATGATGGCATCGCGGATTAACTCCGCCCAGCCGGCGTTAGGTTCGGGTTACGAGATGCAAGCCATTGCCGCGGCGGTTATCGGCGGTACATCCCTTAGCGGCGGGGAAGGCGCTATACTGGGGACCGTCATCGGTGCTTTCATCATGAGTGTACTGACTAACGGGTTGCGCATCCTTTCAATCCCGCAGGAATGGCAGACAGTGATCATTGGCGCCATTGTCATATTAGCCGTATATCTGGATATCATTCGCCGTCGCCAAAGAGCGTAGCTTGTAAGGAGATCGTTTTAGGCCCCGAGAGGAGGCTTAATCAATAAAATAACGAGGAGGAATGAGTATTGACCAAGTTGCAAAAGAGCCTTACCCTGGTGTTCCTGTTATGCGCAGCGAATCTCCTAAGCGGTCTGGCCCTGGCGGCAGACAACTCCAGAATCTACATCCCGGTGATCTCCAAGGGGTTCCAGCACCAGTTCTGGCAAGCGGTTAAGCTGGGAGCGGAAAAAGCTGCCAAAGAATTTGATGTGGACATTACTTTTGAGGGTCCGGAAACCGAAGCTATGGTAGATAAGCAGATCGATATGCTCCAGACCGCGCTGAACAAAAATCCCAAAGCCATCTGCCTGGCAGCCCTGGACAGCAAAGCATGTATACCTCTACTGGAGAAGGCTAAGACTGCCCATATTCCGGTGATTGGATTTGACTCCGGTGTGGAAAGCGATATTCCAGTCGCTACCGCTGCCACCAACAACGTAGCCGCCGCGGCTTTGGCAGCCGATAAAATGGCCCAGTTGATTGGCGGTTCGGGTGAGATTGCCGTGATCGTCCATGATCAGACCAGCCGTACCGGTATTGACCGCCGCGATGGTTTCGTCAACCGGATTAAATCGAGATATAAAGAGATTAAGATCGTTGACATTCAATACGGCGCAGGTGATCACCTCAAAACTACCGACCTTGCCAAGGCAATCATGCAAGCCCACCCCAAGCTGAAAGGCTTCTTCGGCGCCAATGAAGGTTCCGCCATCGGTGTGATCAATGCGGTGAAGGAAATGAACAAAACCGGCAAGATTGTTGTCGTGGGCTATGATTCCGGTAAATTGCAATTGGACGCCGTCCGCTCCGGATTGATGGCCGGCGCGATTACCCAAAATCCGGTGGGTATCGGTTATGAGGCTGTGAAGGCCGCGGTCATGGCGATTAAGGGGCAACCTGTAAAAAAGAACATCGATACCGGATTCTACTGGTATGACAAGACCAATATCGACAATCCGGAGATCAAACCGAATCTGTATGATTAAAATAGTTTGCCGAACATGGTAGGGGAGGCCTCAAGGCCTCCCTTTTTACGAAAGGATGGATCCGATGCTAAAAGGTATACCCAAAGTAATCTCACCGGAATTGATGAAAATAATGATGGAAATGGGACATGGAGATGAACTGGTGCTGGGTGATGGGAATTTTCCGGCTGTGTCATGTGCCCAAAGAATCGTCCGTGCGGATGGACTCGATATTCCGGTATTGTTGGACGCTATTTTGCAATTCTTTCCGCTGGATAGTTACTATCCTTCGGATAGTTTCTATCCTCCGGATAGTGACGTCAAGTCTCCGGTGGCCCTAATGGAGGTCGTACCCGGTGATACGGCGCGGCCCACCATTTGGGAAGAATATCGCCGGATCGTGGCCAAACACAATTCGCCAGCCGCCAACTTCGAATGTGTGGAACGTTTTGCCTTTTATGAACGGGCCAAAAAGGCATTCGCGATTGTAGCGACCGGAGAGGAGGAACTGTATGCCAATGTGATAGTGAGGAAGGGAGTGGTGGAGGATGAAAGGGAAAAGTAAAAAGAGGGAAAAGAGGCTCAAGTCCTTTGGACGCGTGGGATTGCGATTGAAATAAGATGGGCTGGTAAATCGTCTCTTTACTTTACAATTCCGACATATTTGGCATAAGCCGTATTGCCCTTGACCCGGGTTACGATATATCTCCGGTTTTCGGCGGTGACATATTCATCTCCTATACTTACAGGCATTGAGGAAATATGAGTCAATAGTTTCCCGGTTTTTTGATCAATAATCCGATAATAACTATATTCGGCCTTTTGGCGATTACCCGGCACTGGCTGCGGGAATGGACCGCCAGTAATTTTTAGATATTGAACCACAAACCAGGCGGCTATGAATAAGCCTAATACCGGCAATAAAATCAACCAAGTTTTTCTTCGCAAGCCAAGGACCTCAATTGGTTTATTGTGGATTGTGGGAAAATACAGCCGCAACTCTTGAATTGCTTGTTTATCTTCCCCAATCACGGTTAAAAGTAGTCACTACTACAATTAACACTCCCACTACCGGATAACCGGTAAGGGCGACCGGGCGTGTTACTGCAAAAAAGCCCCGGTCAGATCCTGTCTTACTATTTTTCCATCTATTAACATACTTTGAGTCTCACACCTTTCCGGGATTATCAGCCGGACTGGGCGTATTTTTAAATAAACCCAATACGTTTACATTATAGGCATGACAACATCCACTATATTGAAAAATCAAAACACTTCCCTTGGAGAGTGTTTCTTTTTTTTTTTACTCCGTTTTCTTTTGTATTCAAGATAATTCCCTGATATAAGAAGTAT
>JBLNDC010000385.1:0-4335 GCA_050261255.1 Bacteroidota bacterium | reverse complement strand
TTTGTATCCCAAAGAATTTGAAGCAATGATGAAGTATGATTTCGATTTTGTGCTGGGCAGCGTCCATTGGCTTGGGGATGCGTGGGTGGGAGAAAAAGACTTTCAAAAGCGGTACTCTACCCAAGATATTTATGAAATGCATTATCGGGAAGTCATGAAGATGGTAGCTTTTGGAGGTTTTGATTCCATTGCCCATATTGACTTTCCCAAGCGATATTTGATGCAAACTTATGAACCGCTTGAATTACTTGAAGAAATTATCGGTGAACTCGTGAAGCAAAGGATCGTTCTGGAGATGAATAGTTCGCCGATTCGCAAGGGATATCCCGACATCTTTCCAAGTAATACGATTCTTGATCTATATGTCAAACATGGCGGCAGTAAAGTGACAATAGGTTCGGATGCCCACAGTTCCGATGAGATCGGACAGGATTTTGACAAAGTCGGTCAGAAAATCGATAAATACCAGTTGACACCGATTATCTATCAAAAGAGAAAAGAAGTAGTGGTTGTTTAGGGTTGATTCATAATAGAACGGTTCACCTTCTATGATTTGAAAAACGCCGCGTGAAAAATGAGGAAACCTGAGCATTTACGTCCAGGTTAAGTTTTAAAGGAGAAGAAATGATGGAGGAGCAACAGGTCGAAATCGAATTAAGGGCAAGGGCGATAAAATTGGGATTATGGTCATCAATCATATTATTATTGCTGGGAATCGCATTCATTATAACATTATTCGCTTCTCCACTAGATGCTCCGCCTCGAAATTGGGGCGGGGTAGGAACCTTTACCGCATCAGTGAAAACCTTTCAGATGTTTGAAATTTCTATGTTGATAGGGTTTTTAATGGTTCCGTTGTTTATAGGTATTATCGTGAGCATACATAATTATGCTCCAATAACTAAAAAACCCTTAACACATATGGCATTAATGTTTGCGGCTGTCTACGCGGTTTTGGTCAGCCTTAGCTATTTTGTGGAATTAACTGTGATTCGGCAAAATATTATGCGAGGACAAATGGGACTACTTGATCAATATGTTGATACAATAATGTTTGCCATTGATTTGTTGGGTTTCTTTTTTCTTGGTTTATCCATGTCCTTTACGGCACATGTATTCGCAGGCGGAAAACCAGAGGCTTTATTAAGATGTTTCTTAATCTCGGATGGTGTTTTAGGAATAACGGGTGTCGTAGGTTTTGCATTGTCAAATAAAATATTATTATTCATAAACCTTATCGGGATATCAGTTGCTTTAACTATCACAGCGTTTTTACTGTATATATTCTTTAAAAAGGAAAAACAACGGATGATTAAAACTCCTTGATAGGGGTTGCCTTGCCGGGCTAAGGGGTACGGAGTTCGAAGCCAAGTTGAATTTAAAAAATCACTGTTGATCACTCTCCAGCCAATTCATCCCATCATCAGCTGCATATTGAATACATCAAAGAGTCAATTATCATTTGAATTGGGAAATCTTGATTATGAATGTAATAGTCGAACCAAAGGCCGCAAACGATGTTGTTTGCAGCCTTTGTAAGGTACGTGAGTTAAGCTGTTATGTCTGGCTTTGAATCTTTTTCATAATTTTCTTGAAACCATCCATCCGGAGGCCGGGCCGTATTTTTTGAAATTCTAAATGTTCCCCGATTTCAACGGACTTAAAGAGGATATATATGATATTGATGATGCAATCGTCGATATGGAACATGCATTCTTTGCAACTCTTTTTAACTGAATCCGTAATCTGCTTCGCATCTTCCGGAGATATAGCCGACAGGCTGTCAATAAGCCTATCCAATTCCTTTCCCAACTCGGGTTGCGCCATAGTGTCCGTAGTTATATAACCGTCAATCGCTGCTTTCAGCTTTTTAATAGATGGAGCGCAAGCCGGATAAATGTCACTGATATTGGTTAACTCGTTCTTTAACTCCTGAAGTTGCTGGGAAAGCGATCCTTCCATGCGGAGTCACTCCTTGATTATTGTTTTGGGAAGTCCATTAATACTCTGAAGGTAGGAGTATCCCTGTATTTCGTCGATTCGAAATATCATCAGTTCATAATCCAACTTCGCCTCCGAATCGGCCAAGTTTAAAATTTGCGGATTGCTCTTACTCAAAGTCTTGATCCCGTTCAGATAGTCGGGAGATGAAGCCGCACATCGTTCGAAACGGCCCCAAATAGAAATATCATACGATGATTTAATATCTTCCTCAATTTTGGCAATATGAAACAATCCTTGAGGGTTGCCCACGATATCATTCAATTTGTCGGTGTTCTTTTGGGTAAGAATGTAGATGCCCTTGCCTGGAGAAAAACCGTAGTGCATGGTTCGGGAATTAATCCGGTTTTCGCCATACGTCACCATCGTGGCAAAGCAGTTTTGACTTATTTTTTCGTAAATTAATTCTTTGGTTAAAATCATTTGATCATCTCCGGTTGCAAAATAAGTCGCGATGAAGGTTACTTTTTATATGATGAGCTAGCATCACTCCCTTCGGTCAGCAAAACCATAGAGGTATAAAAAAAGTCCGATAATAATATATCGGCAGGAATAGGCGCTTTATTGAACCTTCCATGATGTATTGATGACCAAATTACGCTTTATCGGCAGGAGGTTTTTACAGTACTTCGAATTAAATAGTGTAATGGAAATGCATTGGTTTCTTTGAGAAGATATTCATGAGTGAATGAAATGAGGAATTGGAAATGAATCCTGTAATGCTTATAACCGGGGAAATAAAGGGATCGGATATTATATGGTCAAAGCCTGGCTTGAGAAAGGAAACCTGGCGGTCGTTTTGGATTTAAACTGTGATGTGGTAAATAAGCTTAAAAAAGACGGGGGTAATAATCTACTGACATTGGTATGTGATGTCACTAATTCATTTTTTGATTCCATCACCATAAAAATGAGCTATTGGTTTCCGGGTTTTACAGGGAAAATGTTGGTCAAAATGACCGGTAGAGCGCAAAAAGCTTAGGAATCGAGAGAATCAAAGTGTCGGAAAAAGTACTTTTTTCATGGAGTAGCGGCAAAGACAGCGCGCTGTCGCTTTATGAACTACAGAAAACTCAAGGTTATGAAGTCTCGGCATTGCTGACAACCATAACGGCAGACTACGAAAGAATCAGTATGCATGGTGTACGGCAAACCTTGCTTGAGCTGCAGGCGGATTCCTTAGGTCTTTCCCTCGAGAAAGTTTTGATCTCCAAGAACACCTCCAATGAGGAATATGAATCGAAAATGCGGGCGGTTTTGGAGCATTACTTAAAGACCGGGGTCACCTCAGTGGTTTTCGGAGATCTCTTTTTAGCCGACATCAGAGGAAATATCGGGAAAACAATCTGACGAAGCTGGGGATGAAGGGGATCTTCCCCTTGTGGGGAAAAGACACCAAAGAATTAGCCAATGCATTTATCGCTTTCGGGTTCAAGGCGGTAGTTACCTGCGTCGACTCACAAGTTCTTGATAAGAAATTCGTAGGTTGCAGCTACGATAAACAATTCCTGCGCGAGATTCCTCCCGGAGTCGACCCTTGCGGCGAGAACGGAGAATTTCACACCTTCGTATATGATGGTCCAATCTTTCGTAAGGAAATTTCACTAACAACCGGGGAAACCGTTTTACACGACAACCGTTTTTATTTTTGCGACTTGATACCTGTATAGGAAAGTAGCGGGGCAAATGTCAAGTACTTAGTAAATCCATCTCTAAAAATCACAAGATTATCAAAAAAAGATCGCAAGCGATCTGCGGTCTTTTTTATATCCCCGATTTGTATTCCCCTCATTACTTCACACCAATCTTCATAGCGAGATGTTTTCACCTTGTTCGGAATCACCGAGGCCGATCTCTGACATTACGGCGGGGCAGGCTGGACGGTCTGAAATATTACTCGATATTTTTTCCATCAATTCTTCCCGGCTAAAGACATTTAACTTGGCAAAAATATTGGCCATGTGCGGGTAAACGGCGATCTTGCCGATCAACAGGCGCGAGCTTGTAACCGGAAACAATATCGCCGGCATCGGGAATTCGTCACCATACTGGTTTAAAAGGGAGTACTGTTGCTTAAGCCTAAATGAGAAATTTCGATATTGCAGCCGATTCCCAGAGATTTCTGCGCGATGGTTCGCAATTTCGGGTTGATGATCTTTCCGCCGACGGCACTGCGAATACTGTCGAGATCTACCGTAAAGATAAAAGCCTGATATGGACGATCGACCCATCCTTTAAGAACTATAGCGAAGTTACGCTGGATCAAGAGGCGTGGGATCGAACCGTCACGGGAGTTTTCGCTACGGAAGCCCATAAGCTTAAGAAAACCGAGAC
>JBLNDC010000384.1:0-18520 GCA_050261255.1 Bacteroidota bacterium | reverse complement strand
CTAACTGGATAGTCATTAAAAATATTGAATAATAAAATTTCTCCCAAAAAAGGTTAAATCCTGCAGGTGTTTTCGAAGATTTGGATAATTTTATTATTAAATTCATGGAGGTGCCCTGAATGTCCGGACGAAGCCGTCTCTTCTGTTCCGTATTAATAATGATCTTAATTACTTGGCTGTTGGAATATACCGTAGCTGCTAAACCTGAAAAAAGGACTCTGAATATCCAATTACAGCCCGTTCATAAAGATACTCCCGTTTTTAGTTTTTCCAATAACACCAAACCAGGAAGCTCTTATCCGATTCGATTGATCAAGATTCGAGATAACCCTCTATTTAAGTCGTTACCGGATATCGAAGCCAATACGCTATACTATGGGGAAGTAAAACTTGGTTCCCCAGCTCGGACTCACGGGATTTTAATCGATTTCGAAGGCAAAGAGAAACTATTATGGGCCGATTCCGATGCCGATCATAATTTTGCCGGGGAGATCGGTTATCGAATTTTTAAAAGCGACCGGGTTCCCGGAACCAATTATTACTATTCGCCAACTCCGATCAGTTTTCAAGTGGCTTTTGATTTTGAAGGCCGCCGGTTTGAAAGTTTAATCCAATTTAATTTGCCGTTTTTTGAGATAGCCCGTACCAGTTACCAGGATTATTTCTCATTGATTACCCGAACCTGGTTTACCGGGAATATTCGGATCGGAGAGACCGAACTGCGCGTCGGAGTTGTCGATACTAATAATAATGGGATTTATCGTGATTCGAATGATTTATTAATGATTGATCGCGACTATGACCTCAATTTCACTCTCAAAGAAAGCAGTGTTTTAGCTAAAACAAAAACCATCAAACTTCTTTCGGAACGCTGGAATGTTTCCTATGATTTTCTTCCGGAAAAGCTGATTCTTACGGAAAGGTGACCTTCGAATGCGACCAGTCCGACGTTGGCTTCTAATCTTTTCAATATTGATATCGGTCTCCCCTTGGGCTGAAGCGGCCAATCTTGATTTTCATTTAAAAACGATGCCCAACGGATTAAAGGTAATTTACAAAGTAATCCCATCGAACATGGTAACCGCCAACATGATAGTTCCTACGGGTACGCTTAATGAACCCCGGGGGCTCCGCGGGATCTCCCATCTTTTAGAACATCTGATTTACCGGGGAACTGAAAATTCGGCCGCTTCTAATTTTCGGAATCTCCTGATCGATGACGGCGGAACTTATAACGGATTTACCTTTTTGGAACGGACCGAATACTTCCTTACTGTTCCTTCGGAAAATTTTCCCAAGGCTCTCTCATTTTATCTGGAAATGTTGTTCCAGCCCCAATTGGATGAGACCTATATCGGTTTGGAAAAGAAAATTATCGGCGTTGAAAATGTTCTCCGGTCCCAACCCGGAAATGCTTTTTTCCTATATTTAAATGAATTGACCGAACACCTATTGGACCATGGCGTAAGCTCGATTACCCGGGAGGATTTGGTCCATTATCATCAACAGTTTTATAATCCCCAACAAATGACTTTGATTGTTACCGGCGTGTTCAAACCCGAGGAATTATTCGATTTACTCAAGGGCATTCAAAGTTCGCCCCCTGAAAACACTTTTACTCCGGTCCAACGCCTGATTCGTGATTTGCCCAAGAATGTCACGGTAGAAGATTATTTGAATGGCGAAGCTTATCAAATCCTTTTTGGATTCGAATTAAACGGGCTTACCGGAAAGGATCTCACCGTGGCCAAGACGCTTCCCCTGATTTTTGAATATGAATCGTACCAATACGACTATTTAACTAACCGGCCTCTGGATTATGATATTTCGCTCTTCAACTTAACCGATCGGTTTTACTTGGTATTCACCTACCGTGATTGCCAGAACCAATACTCCCTCGACCTCAACATCTGGCATCAGGAGAACTTGGCGCGGTTTTTCAGATATTTACAGACGAAAAACTTTGATAATTTTCTTCATTGGTTGGCCTTCAAATTAAATAATGATTTTCAAATCATCGCTTCGGACCCGGTTTATTTGAATGATTATTATAAAAACTTGCTCTTCGAACCCAGCAGCATAACGACTAAAGATTTAACTGCAATTCGCCGCTTAAAATCCAAAGATATCAGTAATTTCGTCACCAAATACTTAAAAAATAGCGGCTACCAAAAAGTAGTCATTAAAGCTCTCTAAGGATGGGAAGAATGGAACGGATTAAAAAAACTAATCATCGCCGGTGCCTAATTGCAATGGTATTTTTGAGCATTTTGATTACCCTATTCTCGCTGCCTCTGTCTGCAGAAATCAAAATATCCAAAGAACAACGGGATGATGGGTTAACAATAGTCCTTCAGGATCAGGGCCGGGAGCAACAAGAAATCCAATACTTAACTCTGATTCTAAAAACAGGATCGGCCCATGATCCGGCCAGCAAATCCGGCCTTACCAATTTGACTAATGAGATAGTCTATAGTTTACTGGAGCGTACCAGTGCTCTCCGGGTTACTTACCAAACCTACGCCGATTATTCCGCCTTCCACTTTGTTGTTACCCGTAGAGGTTACAACCTTTTTTACAGCCAACTCGATCGGATCATCCGGCTGGACGCTTTGCTTGATTATGACTTATGTAATGATCTAATCCGTTACCACCTGAATCTGCCGCAAGCACCGGATAGAAAGGCTATATCCCGGCTTTATTCATTGGTTTATGGGCCTGATCATCCATATAACGCTGTTTTTGACACTCAGTATGACCGACTGGACATCACCGAAGTCAATAAATGGTTCCGGCAGATCTACAAGTCTAATAATCTGATCATCGCCACCGGCATCAGACCGCCTGATGACTTCCTAAAAAGACCGGCCGGCCGTGATCTGAAGCAGCCCGTAAACTTAAGCGCAATTCCCCCCGCCGCCCCTAAACCAGTTCCGGAACTAAAATGGACGCCGGTGCATAATAACATCGCTACGGTGTGTCTAGGATTCGAAACTTCGAGATTTGGCGAGGAAGGCGTTTTAGCAACCCTTCTCCTCCAAAAATACTTGGACCAAAGGCTTTGGAAAATAATCAGGGAAGACAATGGATTAAGCTATGACCCTGAAGTATTCTATCAGTTAACCGGCACCGCTTCTGCGCCCCTGTTGCTGGTCACGGTCCATACTTTAGCGGAGAATACGGGTACGGTCATCAACCTAATCCTTGCTGAATTCAAAAAAATCGCCGCCGAAGGCATCCCGGAGGAAGAAATCAAGAAAATTATCGAACGGGAAAGGAAACAGCGGGAACTGATGGAAAAAGAGCCGGAATCAACTATCAAAGCTGCCGCTCTCTATGGGTTTATTGGCCAATCTTGGTTGATCGATCGGGAAGATTATTTAAACCAATTAACAACAGAAACTAAAATTGTTTCCCAAGTTATGAATGCCGGTTTGGCCCGTCTTAAAATATCCGTCGCAGGTCCCGAAGATACCGGCTCATACTTAAAGAATGTAACTATGGAAACAAATCCATTGAAATAAAAATAGTTGTTTCAAATCAGTTCGTATTAAAAAAGCCATGTAGCGATATCCACATGGCTTTTTCAACCTTCATTTTAAAGATTTAGCTTAGATCTCCAACGCTAAACCGGTAGTATAGGTTAATTCCGAATCTTCCTCAAAACCATCCCGAATACCGGCCTTAAGGTTGAATTTATTGACCAACGCATAACTCGCGCCAAGCTCATATTCCTGATACCCCTCATTCAACCGGTAGGAGACTTCTCCGGCCAACCTGATGCGGGAGCCAATCCCCAAGCTGGCGCCGGGAGTGATCAGCACGGCGGTTTCCCCGGATTCTTGATTGGCTTCTAAATTAATAAAACCATAAAGCAGATTAGAATTTAGCCAAAATGAAACCCCGTACATGGGAATTTCAGCTGCGCTAACGTCATAACCCAGATAAGCCGTATAACCCATTGCCGCTGTCGAAGGGCTATAATAGGCCTTGAGCAATACCTGCCGGTCATCTGCGTTTAAGCGGCTGACTTCGCCGCTGATAGTGACCGACGGCCTGATTCCATAGCTTAGCTTAGCGGTAATGGGCATGGTATCCAAAGAAACTTCTTGATCTTGGCTGAAATTAGTTTTAACCTCAAAACCAATACCGGCCGGTGAATTCAGTTTGCCGTTTTCGGCTTCCAGGGTATAGGAGTTGCCAAGAGCGACTACTGATACGGAAAATGACAGAATGAAGGCTGCAATGATTACTGTAGCTAGTTTACGCATTTAACCGCACTCCTTTGTTTGATTTTAAATACCGATTCTCCTCCCCGGGCCGGTACTCCTTTAGCAACTATCTGTCAGGTCAGGAATGGTTATCCAAATGTTAAAGCTTTTTAATGTCATATACCGTTTATTCTGTGGTATACTTTTCCTATGCTAAATTGCGTACCGCGTTACGCGTAAAGACATTTATGTTCAATGTTCCGTATCCGTGTTGTTCATGAGTCGGGAAGCGTAAATCATTCATTTCCGAGTTTTTACCGCGTAACGTTAAACGCGTAACGAATTCTACTTAATAATAAACTATACAGGAGTACTAACCATGTGGCTTTTTTACTTTTCAGTCGGACTGACTATCGTCGCCAATCTTTTCTATCATTTTTCCCAAAAATATACTCCCTCTAATGTTAACCCAATCGTATCCCTAATTATCACCTATACGACGGCGATTATTTTCTGTTTGATCATTCTTCCTTTCTTTTCCGAAGCTGAAAGCTTAATTGATTCGGTTCGAAAAATCAATTGGGCCAGTTTTATGTTGGCTATCGCCATTGTCGGGCTGGAGCTTGGCTATTTATTGGCTTACCGGGCCGGATGGGAGATCAGCCTCGCCGCGTTGGTCTCCAATGTAATCTTTACTCTTTTGGTAATTCCGATCGGGGTCTTATGGATGCAGGAAACTCTTTCTCTCGTAAATGTAATCGGAATTTTTCTCTGTATCGGAGGTTTAGTTCTGGTAAATCTAAAATAAGAGCTAGGCAAAGGGTATAAGGTATGGGGTATGAGATGAACTCGCGGTTACCTCTTTTCATTCTTTTGACTACTCAGGCTAAATGGGGGAATACTTAGAATATAATCTTTCAGTAATACAAAGGAGTATCCTTTTATGGAATTTCCCGAATTAACAAAATATCAAAAAGCCACTTTTGCCGGAGGCTGTTTTTGGTGCATGGAACCTCCCTTTGAAAAACTAGCCGGTGTGATCGATGTTATTTCCGGTTATACCGGAGGAACGGTCCCTAATCCCGATTATGAAGGGGTTTGCAGCGGCAAGACCGGCCATTACGAAGCGATCCAGGTAATTTACGATCCTGCCGTGATTAATTACGAACAATTACTCGATGTCTTTTGGGGGCAGGTCGATCCCACCGATCCCAACGGCCAATTCGTCGATCGAGGCAGTCAATACCGGACCGCCATCTTCTTCCACGATGAAAACCAAAGGGTTTTAGCCATTGAATCCAAAGAAAAAATGGAATCCTCCGGGAGATATGCTAGGCCTATTGCCACTCAAATACTTCCCGCCGGCCCCTTTTATCGGGCTGAAGAATATCATCAAGATTATCATCGCAAGGCCCCAGCCCGCTATTGTGCTTACCGGGCCCATTCCGGCCGGGAAGAATTCCTGAAACGCACTTGGGGTAATAGTCCACAGGCAGATGATTCTAAGAAACACCCCGGAGCATCTTTAGCGAACCTAACCCCAATCCAATATCATGTCACCCAGGAATGCGGGACTGAGAAGCCGTTCGCCAATGAATACTGGGATAATAAAAGAGCGGGAATTTATGTGGATCTAATATCCGGGGAGCCTCTCTTCAGCTCCACAGACAAATTTGACTCCGGTACCGGCTGGCCTAGCTTTACAAAACCATTGGAACCGGAGAATATTATCGCAAAGAAAGATCGGAGCCTTTGGATGGAGCGGACTGAGGTCCGGAGTAAAAATGGCCAAGCCCACCTGGGGCATGTTTTTGACGATGGCCCGCAACCGACTGGAAAACGCTATTGCATCAACTCAGCTGCTTTAAAGTTTATTCCGAAAGAGGATTTGAAAAAAGAGGGTTATGGGGAATATGAAAGGTTATTCAATTAACACTAGAAAACGGAGTACCCGATTCCAAGGTACTCCGTTTTCCAAACCAACCCGAACTCATCAGTAATTTATATGCAAACAAAAATTTTTTATGCTGAACCTTCGATTCGTTCCGCCTCGTCTTTTTCTTCATAAGAAAGAACCTCTTCCATTGAATAAAACCCTTTTCGTTTCGAAATGAATTTGGCAGCAGTCAACGCCCCCGCTGCAAAAACTTTACGGGAATAAGAGCGGTGGATAATTTCAATCTCATCATATTCTCCGGCAAATAATACTTGATGGACACCGGTGATCCCTCCGGCCCGGATGGCATGAATCCCAATCTCTGCGGTTTCCCTTTGAGTTGTCCCTTTCCGGCCGAATACATTTCGCTTGTCTTTATCTTTAATCCCTTTGGCGTTATGGATTTCGGCGGCGATTTTAATCGCCGTTCCGGAAGGGGAGTCAACTTTATTGCGGTGGTGTGACTCCATAATCTCTACATCATAATCGGGTACCATTTTAGCTAAATATTTGGCGACAAAAAGAAGGGCGTTAATCCCCACGGAAATGTTAGGGGCGAAGACCAATCCGGTTTTAAAATATTGAGCCAAGTTCTTTAATTCGTAAATTTGAATTTTATTAAAACCGGTTGTGCCTACTACCATATGTACGCCGTTTTCCGCCAGAACTTCCGCGTTTTTCAGACAAGCCTCCGCGGTAGAAAAATCGATTGCCACCGTAAATTTCTTTTTCCGGATCTCCTCCTCCAATGAGTTTGAACTTGAAACCACCAATTCACTATCGATATTCGCTAATTCTCGTAAAGTTCGGTTAACCTTTTTACTAGTTGGCCTTGCAATTACTGAGACCAAATCAAACTCCCGGGATGAGAGCAATTCTTCGGCGACAACCTTGCCGGTTCTTCCTAGACCGAGCAGACAGGTTTTGATCATTTGGTTCACCTCCGGATCGATTTTAGAGACAAAAAGACCATGGAGGAATCCATGGTCAAATTGGCAAAGCCATGCTCCCTCTCATGCGACGCTTACGAAGTTAGCTGTCGGGTTCGGGTCGCTTGAGTAACCCTATACCGTGACTGGCGCGGTAACTCACCCCAAAAACTGGTTCCCCCGTTCTCTTTGTTAAGAGATTAAGCGCTACAGGAAGATATTATGTGAAAATTTATTTTTATTATATCTTATTTAGGCAACAAAGTCAAATTTAGGCATTTAGGGGCTATTATGCCGATCTTACCCTGAAATAACAGCAGTATATCCTAATAAATTTTTAATAAATAAATATGAAAAATTCACCTCGCTGGTGCCAGTTTCAAAACCGATAAGGCATCAGTAATATTTATGCAATAGCTTTGGTCTATATTCTAGTTTATTCCCGTTTTCATACCGCCAACGGTGCCCCCCACAAAACGCTTACCCTTACCAAAAGCGCATCCTGTATATAATCCTATCACTCAAAAAAGGGTGCAAATATATTTCGCTCAATGTTTAGCTTCTTAATTCCGCTTTGGCCAACATATTATCGACTACTTCATCGAAGAACCCGGGAACAATGGATTCGAATGCTTCAATCTTTCCTTCGTCACTCATTTGGGCTAATTCTGGCAAGATTGGTAGCCGCCCCAATAGTGATATTCCAGTTTCCGAAGCCACATCCTCAGCCCGGCTTTTACCGAATATTTCAGTTTTTCGTTTACAATCAGGGCACTCAAAATAACTGAAATTCTCGATCAAGCCTAAAATAGGAATATTCATCTTGCCAGCCATTTTAATTGCTTTTTTAACGATTAGCGTCACTAATTGCTGAGGGGAGGAAACTATAATCAAACCTGTTAATGGAAGTGACTGCATTACGGTCAATGGGACATCCCCGGTTCCCGGGGGCTGGTCAACTACTAAAAAGTCGAGGTCGCCCCATTTGACCTGTTCGAAAAATTGTTTAATTGTACCTGTAATCAGCGGGCCTCGCCAGATTACCGGTTCTTCCTCGTTTTCCAATAATAAATTGATCGACATTATTTTTATTCCTAGAGCTGTTTCCGGAGGCACGAACGCTTCCCCGGTTACTGCGGCCTTTTCCTTAATCCCGAATATTTTAGGAATGCTCGGTCCGGTAATATCGGCATCCAAAACAGCGACCTTAAACCCCCTCCTATTCAAAGCCGAAGCAAGCAAGGCGGTGATTGAGGATTTTCCGACTCCGCCCTTACCGCTCATGACCGCTATCACATTCTTAATTGCGCCATAGGGATTCTGGGCTTTCTCAAAAAGATGAACATCAATCGGATTCATTTAGCTTTCCCCTTTCTTGAAAGAAACAAAAAAAGGAGTATACCTATACCCCTTGCAAATATCATTGAACAGTCTTTCCCAATACGAACAGTTTATTTATCTTTTTTTCAGCTCCCCGTAAATCTCATCCACTTCCTCGGCGCCTTCGGCGTAAAATTCTTCCTCTTCCTGTTCCAGGTATTTTAAGAGACGTAAGAATTCACCGGCATGGACTCGTTCTTCATCGGCGATATCGACTAAAACTTCCATCGCTAACTCATCATCGATCGACTCCGCTAATTGCATGTAAAGTTGGACTGCTTCATACTCGGCGGCTACCATAAATCGGATTGCCCTTACCAACTCCGTTTTAGTGAGTTTACAGTCAAGCGCCAAACCACTAAAGGCGTTCCCGAACTCAGGCATTAGCTCATCTCCCCTTAAAATTTTCTAAAGCGTTATGGTAATCTATTGTTTTTTTCCGCCAAAGCTCAAAAATCCTTGCAAGCTTCGGATACCGCTATATTTTTCAAACCTCCCAACCAGTAATCATAGTCCGCTTTCACCCAAGCTATACATCGTTCTATGACATCGGCTGTCTGAACTTCCCCTGAAGACGGTCATAGGAGGTGACCGTCCTTTAAAATTGCGAAGCGTTCCTTCGTAGTGTCAGGACGACACGAAGCTTTCTTTTTATGTTTGTCTGTCTCCGCCTGTACACTGTTCCGGCGGCGGGATACTTTTTGCTCGCCCAAAAAGTGACGCAAAAAGGGCGCTGGAACGGGCGTGGTTCCGGCCCTCCTGCTATTCATCCCGGTTTTTAGAATGTCTTCGCCATCCCTGGCCTTTCGACTGGCAGAACCGCCAAGCTTCGCTTGGCGCACTAACGTTTGGAATTTGCCGACATCAATGAGCTTACAAAGCGAGCATTCTTCTTTGAATCTACCCTCTCGCCGACTCGGTTAGCGAATCGTTGTGGTTGCATCCACTCCATGATACACTTTTATTCGACATCATTATTTGACTTTCCACGACCCGAAGCGATAATGCTTTGTTATGTGCAGCACATCGGTCTTCAGTTGAAGGTTGCTCATGGATGGCAACCACTTCAACTTAATAATCTCACAAATGTTAAACACATCATAAATATAAGTGCTAATACTCCAACGAAAAAGTAAATTAAAACAGGAACAATAAAGTACATTAGTTTTTCTCTAACCTTGATATCTTCATAATTTATTTTTAGTAATCCTATAAATAAATTTGTAAAAACAATAATAGCTGAAACAAAATAAATAAGATTTGTTGGGAAATGTTTATATAACGCAAATAATATAAATATTATTACTGTAAAAACTGAATTCAAGCCTAATTTTTTATAATGACTCTTCTCCACTTTGATTAATTCTATCCATGTTGAAAAAACAACAGGGGTTATACTAATTACTAATATTGAAATAGCAACCAGTTTAGATATTTCAAATCGAAAACTTTTAATTAATAAAAGCATCACTGACATAAAAGTAAAAGATATCCAATATTGAACCCATACAAATAATGCAAAACTCAACGGATTAAAATTTCTCTTTTTAAAATAGGATTCAAGGACTGCCACTTTTCTTTCTGTTGGATCCACAATTTTTGAAAAATCTTCTTTAGGAAAACCAAACATTTTTTCTCCCTTTGATTCACTAGCCCGCACGATGCGGGCGTTATTTCGGGTATTGTCCATTACGGCTTGTTTGCGAAGCCGTCGAGCCTAGGGTTACAGCACTTGGCGAGACAGTTTGGTGAGGCCTTCCACCTTACTTTTTGTTGTTTTTAAAGGACAAACCCAGGCGCGATTCTTTTGGTTATTCCCTACGCGCTGAGCGCAAACCGGTTGTTATCGGCTGTGCGTCGACCCTGATTTGATGGTTGCTGTGGATGGCAACCTCTTTCAAATATATTTTTAAAAGAATCCTATATTTTTAGTTCTCTACATTTTCTCCGATTTGGATAACCCAAAATTGATTCTACTCTATCAATAAAATCTATTTCATCCAAACAATATGTAAAAACTTTACCCAAAAATATGACCCCAAGAAAATATATAAATAAAGGAGCAAGCTCATAATTACGGTATAATAAGCTAATTAGTGATACTAATAAAGAAATCACTCCAAAAATTATAGAAATAACTTTAATGTAATCCGACATATAAAATGTTAATATAAAAAATAAATCCTGTTCTCGTTTAATAAAAACTCCGCTCACAGAAGTTCGAAAATCATTTTTAAAAAAGAATGATTTTTTTCGGATGTAATTAAATCCCCATGAATTAACACTTCCTTCATACCCTCTAACATACTCCAAACCTTCTTTTAATTTATTTACATATTGGTCCTGGTCACCGTCAATTAAATAACAATACTTCGTTTCAAATGGAAAAAATTCTAACATACTTATCCTCCTGATAAAGACATCTTTAAATTCCCAGCTTGCACGATGCGGGCGTCCTTTCGCGTATTGCCGATAACTACCATATACACGCATTGCAAATTTTTTATCTATTTATTTAAAAATAAAAATGTGTAATGCGTGATTGATCCTAATATCGTAGAAAACATGTATCACGTCTAGAAACTATATGTCTACAAATAATAGAATTTCTACTTAACCTCCGGTAAGTATCGGAAAGTCTTACGCTATTATTTTGGATCAGGTTATAACCTCGTTGTATAAGTAGCTTCACCAAAAAATATCCTAAATTTATATGTAAATTATTCGCTAATATCTCCCAAATAACCTGTTTTCACAAAGAAATTTCGACAAATTTCCCCTAGCTGCGATTTTCATTAATTCAAAAAAATCTCAAAACACACTCCCAAAGGGAATTTTGGAATGTGTTTAAATTATAACCAAATCACCCAATTGGAACTGGAAACCGAATGTTGAAATAACCCCTTCAAAACAAAATATTTTCCTGTTCAGGTACGCCACACCACCTTTAAAATCACAAAACCAAAATCCCCCACCGGAGTGAGAGAACAAGGTAAAGGATTCATAGAACGAACTGAAGGAAAGATAAAACGAGGTGAAGGACTTATAGAATGACCCGTAGGAACGATGGAACGAGGAGAAGGAGTATTAGAAAGGGACTGTTGCAATATTTAGCCATACCCTTCTTCACTTTATAGTCAGAATCATTTATACTCTTTTCCGAAAGGCTAGGCTTACAAAGAAAAGCAAACCTAAGATTAGGACGATCGTGGACCCGGAAGGAATATCCAGATAAAACGAGAGGACTAACCCGGCGACCGCTGATCCGACTCCGATGACTACCGATAGTAAAGCCATTTTACCTAGGGAACCAGCCATTTGTTGGGCAATGGACGCCGGAAGCACAATTAAAGCCAAAACCAATAATTCCCCCACTGCTTGCAAAGATACTACAATGGTCAAACCCATTAAAATAGATAATGTCAGGGAGACCAAACCGGCAGGAATACCGGAAACCGCCGCCATCTCCGGATCAAAAGTGGAAAACTGAAATTCCTTGAAAAAAAGCAGAACCACTATGATTACGAGGCTGCCCACTCCACCCATGATCCAGAGGTCAGTTACGGTGACTCCCAATAAATTACCGAATAAGTAACCCATTATATCCGGGGTATACCTTTGCAACAGCCCGATGAAAAGCACCGCCAAGGCCATCGCCAGTGAAAAAGTGACCCCGATGGCCGAATCAACCTTTAATGAAGTCCGGCGGCTTAAAAATTCGATGATTACTACCATTGCCAAAGCAAACAGAGCCGATGTCGCTAAAGGGTTCCACCCCATCAGAAAGGCCAAAGCCACACCGGCCAGACAGCCGTGGGCGATTCCCGAACCTACATAAGACATGCCTCGCAATACCACAAAAACCCCGATCAACGAACAACAGATCCCGCTGATGATCGCTCCGATTAATCCGGTCCTCATAAACGCGAAGGAAAAAATATCAATCATCAAAATCACCTACCATCACGTGGGGATGGCCGTAGTGATCATAGATGAACACCCTCGCGCCATAGACCGCCCTCAAGTTCTCTTTGGTCAACACTTCCGCCGGGGTTCCGAAAGCGCAAACCCTGCAGTTCAACAACAAGATCCGGTCGCAAAAGTGAACGATTTCGTTGATATCATGGGATACCATCAAGATCGTCATCCTTTGTTCCCGGTTTAATTCCTCTAAAAGATCCAAAATAGCCCGTTGGGCGGAGATATCCACTGCGGCCGTGGGTTCATCCAATACCAATAATTCCGGGTTATTAACCAAAGCCCTGGCGATCATCACCCTTTGATATTGGCCTCCGGAAAGTTCCCCGATGGGCCGATCCCCCAGTTCAGCCATACCTACCCTTTCCAAGCTTTCCATGACCAACCGATGATGGACGGCCTGAGGCCGCCGTAACCACCCAATCTGCGAATACAATCCCATCATTACGACATCCTTGACTGAGGCGGGAAACCCGGCTTCACTTTTGCTTTTTTGGGGGACATATCCGATTTTTTTGCGAGTTTCACGGTCCTTATAACCGGCCCCAAATAGAAAAATTTCACCCTCCAGTGGTTGTAGTAAACCTAAAATTCCTTTCAAAAGGGTGCTTTTCCCGGAACCGTTGGGGCCGATGATTCCCAAAAATTCTCCCCGGTTGATACTGAAATCAATCTCTTTTAAAGCGACCACTCCGGGGTAGCCCAAAGTCACTCCGGATAGTCTCAACGTTTGGTCGTTTGCTAAAATGTTTTCCCGAACTTCAGCGCTGTTCATTCTAAAGCCGCCACCATTTTTTCAATATTTTCCGATAAAGTTTCCAGATAATCGCCGGTTTCATTGGTACTTGGCCATAACAAGACCAATGTGGCCCCGGTTTCTTGAGCCAAATTTTCAGGCAATTTGGGATAAACCGCTTCACCTATGACCACTTTAACTTGGTTCGTTTTAATGATCTTAATCACTTCGGCGAGGCGTCTGGGTGAAACTTCTTGTTCACAAGTGCTTTCGACAGTCGCCAGATTGTCAAAACCGAAATACTGATAAAGATAAGGAAATGCCGCCGAATAGCTGATAATTTTCTTATTGGAAACTCCGTCCAGTTCCGCTTGGAGCCGGCCGACGGTTTGATCTACTTTGGTAAGATATTCCCGGTAGTTTTCAGTAAAGTATTCTTCCTTTTCCGGCAGGGCTTTAATTAACCCTTTGAGAATGTTTTCCGCCATTATCTTTACATTCTCAGGATTGCCCCAATAATGGGGGTTGCCGGATAAGTGTTCATGGTCCGAATCTGCTTCATCATCTTCATCCGCTGCGCGGCTGTGGTGCTCGGCGTCAATCAAAGTCACGCCCTTGGAAACGTCGATTACCATTACATCTTCGCCTGCGCCTTCAATTAGTTTATCCACCCAAAGGTCAAACCCCATCCCGGCTTTAATAAAAATGGGGGACCGGGATACATTGACCAAATCGCCGGAGGCCGGTTCATAATGGTGATTACAACTGGGCCCTTCAATGATACTGGTTACCGCAACTTGGTCCCGGCCGATCGCTTCGGTTAGATTACGGAGTAAGGGCAGACTTACGGTGACTTGCAATTTTGAGGAGTCGGCGACTTCAACCTCGGATTGGCGAAGCAAAGACCAGCCAATGAATACGACCACCAGCAATAACAAACTCATTAAATACCATGACTTCTTCATCTTTCGTTTCCTTTACACTTAATAGATTTGTAAACGTGATACCCTTTTACCACAGTAATTACACAATACATCCTAAATGTCTTATACCCCTTGCCTCCCGCCTCTTGCTAGTAGTATTATTTATATATTCGCCGGAAGAATTTTCATGAGCACCGGGCGCAGAGTCCCCGCAGGTAAAACTCACGCTCCTCAATAATGTATCCCGCCTTTGGTTTCGGTACATCGGGGAGCTTAACGCCTAATAAACATTCAACCTTGCCGCAATTACGGCAGATAAAATGAGGATGGCAATGGCCGTGGTTGCCGCAACCGCAAAAGGCGAACTTCCAGACCCGCTCGCCATTCTCCACCCGATGGACGATGCCGACCTTGGTGAAGGAGTCCAAAGCCCGGTAAATGGTGACCCGGTTTAACCCGGTATCCTTTAATTTGCCGGAGATCTCTTCCTGAGTCATTGGGCCGGCGCTATTCATCAATAAATTGAGTAAAGCCTCCCGGCCGGGAGTATGCTTCAAACCGGCATTATGCAAGATTTGATCGATAGCCGCCATCACTGTTCCCCACTTTCTAAATGCAATTCAGTTGCGTTTGTATTATATAGTACATTCCTTTTTTTGTCAAGAATATGTCAAGTATAAAAACAGTTCTAGAGGATGAGGAAGACAGGAGACGGAATTCAGAAGAAAAAGGTTATTACTAGAAGATTACAATTTAAAAAAACTCTTCAATAACTAACAGGATTATTGGTAAAAGTTACGAATGTTATTATATTAACCCAAACATACGTTCACGATAAACTTTACTTGCCGAATATTGGAAAAGATTGATCCGCTTTATTACATAAAAGGAGAATTATCGTGCCGACCCAACCAGCCAAAATCCCGATCCGTGAATATTACCTACTGCTCGCCACCTACCTTCGCCCCCACTGGCGCCAGGTCCTACTGTTAACCGGATGCATCTTCGGGAGTATCGGGGGCCAACTGGCTAATCCCCAGATTATGCGCTTCTTTCTGGACACCGCCACCAAAGGAGGAAGTCCTAAAATTTTACTCTGGGCAGCTATCGCCTTTATCGGCGCCGCAGTCATTCAAGGGGTTTTTTCGGTGGCCGCGACCTATCTGGGGGAGAATCTCGGCTGGACTGCGACGAACGCCATGCGCAAAGATTTGCTGGCCCATTGTTTAGATTTGGATTTGTCCTTTCACAAGCTACACACCCCCGGAGAAATGATCGAACGTATCGGTGAAGACGTCAATGCCCTCGCCAACTTTTTCTCCCAATTTACCATCCGGGTATTGGGAAACATTCTGATTATTTGTGGCGTTTTGGTCCTGCTCTATCTCGAAAATCTCTGGGTAGGAATGGCCATCACCCTTTTTGTATTGACTACCCTGGTAGCGATTCAATTCTTCCGTAGCCGGTCCTTGCCATCACAATGGGCAGCCCGGCAGGCCTCGGCGGAACTCTCCGGATATATCGAAGAACGCCTTAACGGAACCGAAGACATCAAAGCCTGCGGCGCGGTACCCCACGTAATGCGGGGGTTCTTCCAGGTCTTGCGTAACCGCAACGACAAGCAGCTCTATGCCAACAAAGTGGCCACCCGGGTGCGGATGGCTGCGGTCGGCCTCCATTATACAGGAATTATCTTAGCCCTGATACTCGGGGTTATACTCGTAAGGCGTGAACATAGTTCAATTGGAACCGTTTATCTTTTCATCCTTTATACCGACCTAATTTTTCGGCCGATTATGCAAATCACGCGCCAAATGGAAGATTTCCAACAAGCCGGAGCCGGTATTCAAAGAATCAAGGAACTTTATCGGATCCACACCGAGATTCCTGATGGAAACGGCCCGCCGCTACCGTCGGGACCCCTTCAACTAAAATGGGAGCGGGTTGGGTTCAGTTATGCCGGAGATGACGATAAAGTATTGGACAACATCTCCTTCGACCTCCAACCCGGTCAAACCTTGGGCCTTTTAGGCCGGACCGGCAGCGGTAAAACCACCATCACAAGGCTCTTAACCCGGCTTTACGAATATGATTCCGGGTCAATCCGGATCGGCGGCGTGGAATTGAAAGCGACCAAAGTAACTGATATCCGGCAACGGGTCGGCTTAGTCACTCAAGACGTTCAACTGTTTCATGCTTCAGTCCGGGATAACGTGACTTTTTTTAACAATGCCATACCGGATGGGCAAATTATCGCTGTTTTCCAACAATTAGGCTTGTATCAATGGCTCAAATCACTTCCGAAGGGCCTTGATACCTTACTTACCGGTGGTGGGGGACTTTCAGCCGGCGAAGCTCAACTTCTGGCCCTCTCCCGGGTTTTTTTGAGAGATCCCGGCCTGGTCATTATGGATGAAGCCTCTTCCCGTTTAGATCCCGCCACTGAACAGCGGATCGAGACAGCCATGGATACGCTCCTTTCCGGCAGGACCGGGATTATCGTAGCCCATCGTCTCAGAACTATTCTTAAAGTGGATAAAATCTTAATTCTTGAAAATGGTGTTATTCAGGAATATGGCGACCGGGAACAGTTGGCCCGAGATCCGGATTCCATCTTCAGCCGCTTGCTGAAGACAGGACTAGAGGAGGTGATGGCATGAAATGCTGGCAATATCTATTCTACTTAATCCGCTTTCGTCCTGGATTGTTTTTTCTGAATACCCTGATTCATACATTGATTTCCCTCGCGGAGCTGGTCCCGGGACTTGTAATCCGGGAGATCCTCAACCAGCTCAGTGGTAAATCCTCCTCTCAATTGGGCTTATGGTGGTTGATTGCCGCCATCGCCGGAGTAACCCTGGCCCGGATCGCCTTAATGCTAAGTAATGCCGTTACCAATAGTCTTTTCAGGTTTGCCGGGGAATCGCTGCTCCGTAAAAATCTGATCGCCCAAATTTTCCGCCATCCCGGGGCCAAATCCCTCTCCGGCACACCCGGGGAAGCCATGAGCCGTCTGATCGGCGATATTAGGGAAGCCATGATTAACCTGGTCTGGATCAATGAATTGATCGGTTTGACCATCTTCGCGGGGATCGGATTTTGGATTATGGCAAAAATAAACGCCCGGATTACTCTGTTAATTCTAATCCCCCTCATCACCGTGATCGCCATCGCCAATCTGGCCTCGAACCGGGTAATCCAATACCGCCGCGCCAGTCGTCACGCCACCGGAGTGGTTACCGGAGCCATTGCTGAAATTTTTGGCGCGGTCCAGGCTATCAAAGTGGCTGCCGCCCAAGAGGAAGTCACCGCTCATTTCGACCGTTTAAATGAAACTCGGCGTAAGGCGGTAGTTAAAGACCGACTATTTAATGAGATTGAAAATTCCATTTTTCAAAACGCAACCAACCTAGGGACCGGCATAATCCTGCTCTTAGCCGGCAGGGCAATCCGTTCCGGTTCGTTTTCAGTTGGAGATTTTTCATTGTTTGTCTTCTATCTGAACCGTCTAACCGACTTAACCGCAATGTTTGGAATCTTTATCGCCTACTATAAACAAACAACGGTTTCCCTTGAACGCTTGCTGACCCTGATTCACGGCGCTAAACCCGAGGTCATGGTCGAGTACGGGCCTATCTACAACCGAGGCCCTTACCCTGATGTACCGCAAGTTGTTAAGGAAGAATCCGACCGTCTGGTTCGTTTGGAGGTTTGGGGCTTGACCTATAGTTTTCCAAACTCGGATCGGGGTATTTCCGATATTAACCTAACTATCGACAAAGGTTCATTTACCGTCATCACCGGACGGATCGGCTCTGGGAAAACGACCCTGCTCCGGGTCTTGCTTGGCCTACTATCCAAAGACAGCGGCACAATATTATGGAACGGCGTCCCGGTGGCTGATCCGGGAACTTTCTTCGTCCCGCCGCGCTCCGCTTATACGCCTCAGACGCCGCGGCTATTCAGCGAAAGCCTCCGTGATAACATTCTGATGGGGATCAACGCCGGTGAACAAGATATTGAGGCGGCAATTAAGGCGGCAGTTATGGAAGATGATGTGGCTGCTATGAAAGACGGCTTGGATACTTTGGTCGGCCCCCGCGGTGTCCGTCTCTCCGGTGGCCAGGTACAACGCGCGGCAGCCGCCCGGATGTTTATCCGCCGGCCGGAACTGCTGGTCTTCGACGACCTCTCCAGCGCCCTTGATGTCGATACCGAAAAGATTCTCTGGGACCGGATCTTTGACCGGCAGGAAGCTACCTGTCTGGTAGTTTCCCACCGCCGCCCGGCCCTACGCCGCGCCGACCAGATTATTGTCCTCAAAGACGGTAAAATCGAAGCTGCCGGTACCTTGGATGCGTTGTTGGAGACCTGTGAGGAAATGCGCCGGTTATGGCAGATGAGTGATGCGGAAGAAGAGGAGCTTA
>JBLNDC010000383.1:0-5982 GCA_050261255.1 Bacteroidota bacterium | reverse complement strand
AGACAAAAAGTTTTCGTTACAGTACTAAAAAAAATAAAAAAGCCCGATTGGACTCTTTAAAGGATTATAATTTAAGGTTATTTCAAATAATTATCGGGCGAGCCAGCCCCCGTCTACCGCTAAAGTATAACCGTTAACATAATTTGAAGCTGGAGCAGCCAAAAAAACTACTGCTCCCTGTAAATCCTCAGGTTTTCCCCAGCGTCCTGCGGGAATCTTATTGATAATCTCGTTGTTTTTCGCTTCATTTTCTTGAAGCGCCACAGTATGGTCGGTAGCGATATAGCCCGGAGCGACGGCATTAACATTAATATTATACTTGGCCCATTCATTAGCCAACATTTTAGTAAGTCCGATTACCCCGCTTTTGCTTGCAATATTTGAAGTGAAGCGCACGCCGCTATGTAAGGCTAAAATTGAGGCGATATTAATTATCTTACCGCCGCGGTTTTGTTTAATAAATTGCTTGGCAAGAGCTTGCGAAAAAAAGAAGATCGTTTTCATATTCAGGTTTACCGCTTCATCCCAATCTTTCTCAGTAAAATCAAGTACGTCTGCTTTTTGGGCCACCCAGGCATTATTGACTAAAATATCAATCTCACCGAAATTCCGCAACGCGTGGTTCAAAATCCCCTGGATCGGCTCAATATTCAAAAGGTTGGCGACCACACCCAGAAATTTTTTTCCGGATGCCTCCACCCGCCTTTTAGTCTCATTCATCTCAACATAATCCACACCTACGATATCGGCCCCGGCCTCGGCCAAACCCTGACAAATGCCCTGACCTAGAACGGAACTAGCTCCGATGACCATGGCCACTTTGCCGTCTAACCTGAACTGGTCAAGTATCATGCTATATTTACCCTCCATAACATGGTTACCTTACAAACTATTAAGAAAAACGTTTTCGCTATCTCTAACAAATTAAGTTTATTCTCTAAAATCTTGGAAAATCCTGCTTGTATCGTTAAATATTTATTGATTCCAAAGGATTCTTAGCTGACAATTATTTATAAAGTAAGATTACAGCTAAAAAAATCAATGGTTGATCACTGATATTCTCTATGGCATGGCCATTGCCGCCACCGGTCAATACAGCATCCCCCGGGCCTACTTCCTTGATTATCCCCTGGTCATTGACACTACCGTGGCCCGATAGAAAATAAAACACCTCTTCCTCTTGATCGTGTTGGTGGAATCCAATGGAGCTCCCGGCGGGAAGTGTAATTTCTGCCAATAAACGCACTTTTCCCGTTAATTCACCGTCCTTAAAAATATGTTTAATCTTAACGGTTCCTTGACCCCCCCGCATCTTTTCCCGGAACTCGATCGCTAACTCATCAGCCTTGCGAAACACCCTAATCCCCCCATTTATTTTAGTATCAAACGAGTTTTAAAAATTTCCATTTAACATCCATTATATAATATCGGGTTTACTTTAGAATATCGATAGGTTTTAATCCAAAAAGAATATTAAAAAAACGCAATTATAATGAAAACTCCCGCCTTTTAATCAAGGAGGGAGTAGCTAATTAAGATATGAATCTTAACAGTCATCGTTTCTTAACATTTGATTTGAATTGGTTCCAAAAACCCTTCTTTTTCTTGTCATCATCGCTCTCGGCGGAATTGGCGGTCTCCATCAAGTTTAATATCTGGTCCACAGTAAGTACTTTATATGTTTCCGGATTCTGATCTGAACCAGCATCAGCGTTTACCGGAGCGGGATTATTCATTGCAGCCGGATTGGCTTGCTTCTTTTCGACCTTTTCCATGGCCGACTGAACATCAAAAAAACCATCAGGAGCTTCCTTCTTAGACCCAAAACTCCGCCGCCGTGAAGCAGGCAACGGATTAGAATTGTCCCATTCGATCAAATCATCGCCAAAATTAGTTGAAACCCGCTTATTTAAGCGATTGACTATATCCGGGCTTAATTCCTGAATTTTACTTCGCATCTGTTGTAAACGGTTAACTGGTATGTCAAGACCGGCCAACAACAGGTGAAGGACAATTTTTCTTTGTAATGCTTTATCAATATATAGCCCTCGGAAAAGAGTAGGGGTATTGGTTAATGTTTGACATTCCTGATATACCAATTCAATCGATTCCGCGTTGACCCGATAACTCTCCGGGCAGACCAATAAAGCAGCCACTCGGATCGCTTCGCCCTGGAAATTATTTTCAGTCAAAATGCGAACGATCTCTTGACGGCAAGCAGTCGCTAATTTAGTCGGGTCGTTACTGTCGGTGATTTCAACTTCGATGCGGAGTGGTACAAAGCACCCTTGGGTATTCAAGAGCCGGAAAAAATCTTCTCGATCAAAGACGAACATATTGGAGGGACGATTGGGGATCTGGTTGATCTCATCCAAAGAGTTTACAATCGATTCGTTGGCCATCGGCCAGAAACCTATCACCGGTTTATTACCGTATTTAACCCGCAACAATTCGTTATCAATGAGATACAACGGTGTTGGCGCTACATCACTCAAAATATCAAGCCCTTTAAGAGCATTCTTATGTTCCTCCAGAGACTCACTGGTCAAAGGAATGGTAGTAATGCAACCGGTGGTCAAACCTACTTGGCGGGCGATTTCAATCGTATCGGAAACCACACCGGTACCGGTGCCTCCTCCAAGGCAAGCCGTAATAAATACGAAATCAACATCATGGTAGAAATATTCTTCCAAAGCGGTTTTTACCTTAGAAGCATCTGAGCGGATTGCTTCTTCGCCGACACGCGGGTCTTTACCGGCGCCTAACCGGGAGCCGATACAAATCCGGCGTTCATTGGGGATCATGGTCAAAGCCGCCAGGTCCACCGGTGAGGTATTGATTGCCATCGCTTTGTAACCGCGTTGGGCGAAAAGGTCGGCTATTTTCCCCCCACCTTGTCCGCAACCGACAAAACCGAATTTAATGCCCTTGTCCCTCATCTTAGTAGGTTACCCCCATCTTCTTCAGTTATCTGTAATCAATTAACAGTGAATAGTGAACAATGATCAGTAAATTACATATTATTATTCCAGTAACCAAACCGGAAACTTCACTATGTTAAATTAGACTAAACTCGGGAAAATCCTCTTTTTATGTTTTTCCAAGCTTCATTATGATTTACTTGTTTCATATTTTAAGCAATATCAAGTATTTTAGCAACCTATTTTTTAAAATATTAATCGAACCAGAGAATTGCATAAATTGCCTCGATATACCCCCTCGGCCACAATCTAAAGTGACTAGCCCAGATGGATCGTGAGCCAAAGCTTGAATTGATAATTATGCAATTCCTAAAATTAAAAAGGGCTGCTGCAAAAAATGATCATTTTGCAACAGCCCCCCTGTAATACTTATCCGCTCTACCCTTGTAACCTTTTTTCTAAAGCATCAAGCTGTGCATTTAGTTCTTGGGGCAGTTTCGAACCAAATTTAGCGTAATGTTCACGAATGGAAGCGACTTCGTTAAGCCATTCTTCCTTATTGACCTTTAACAGTTCGGCCATATCGGCGTCACTAACATCAAGGCCGCTCCGGTCAATCGCGTCAATAGTCGGCATATATCCGATCGCTGTTTTTTCGGCTTTGCCTTCACCGGATACTTGTTCAAAGATCCATTTGAGCACCCGGCTGTTTTCGCCATATCCCGGCCAAAGCCATTTGCCGTCTTTAGTCTTTCTAAACCAGTTGACATAGAAAATTTTCGGTAGTTTAGCGGCATCTGCTTTAGCTCCAATGTTCAACCAATGTTGGAAATAGTCGGCCATATGATAACCACAGAAAGGCAGCATCGCAAAGGGATCGCGCCGCACTTTACCAATGTTGGCGGAGATGGTAGCCGCGGTGATCTCGGAACCAACGATTGAACCCAAGAACACCCCATGAGCCCAATCAAAGCTTTGATGGACCAAGGGAATCGTACTGGGGCGACGGCCTCCGAAAAGAATCGCGGAAATAGGCACACCTTTAGGGTCCTCCCATTCCGGAGCAATCGCCGGGCACTGACTGGCGGGCGCGGTAAACCTAGCATTAGGGTGGGCTGCCGGATTTTCAGAGCCTGGAGCCCAATCATTTCCTTTCCAGTCAATCAAGTGTTTCGGGGCTTCATAGCCGATTCCTTCCCACCAGATGTCGCCGTCATCAGTAAGGGCCACATTGGTAAAGATCGTGTTTTTCTCCGCTGAATGCATAGCGTTGGGATTGGAATCCATGGAAGTTCCCGGGGCTACTCCAAAGAAGCCCGCCTCGGGGTTGATTGCGTATAAACGCCCATCGGCGCCAAATTTCATCCAGGCAATATCGTCACCAATGGTTTCTACTTTCCATCCGGGAATGGTCGGGATCATCATTGCCAGATTGGTCTTACCACAAGCGCTGGGGAAAGCGGCGGCGACATATTTCTTTTCTCCTTTGGGGTTAGTGATACCCAAAATCAACATGTGTTCGGCCATCCAGCCTTCTTCGCGGGCCATCACCGAAGCGATCCGTAAAGCAAAACATTTCTTTCCTAAGAGCGCATTACCGCCGTAACCGGAACCGTAAGACCAGATCGTTCTCTCTTCCGGGAAATGGCTAATATATTTTTGTTCCATGGGAGCGCACGGCCAAGCTACATCCTGCTGCCCTTGAGCAAGGGGAGCGCCTACTGAATGCAGGCAAGGTATAAATTCACCCTGTTCGCCCAAGGTTTCTAGAACTTTGGCGCCCATTCGAGTCATAATCCGCATATTCACTACTACGTAAGGGCTATCGGTTAACTCGACGCCAATTTTAGAGATGGGGGAACCAATCGGGCCCATAGAGAATGGAATCACATACATGGTGCGCCCTTTCATACATCCCTTATAATGATCAGACATCTTCTGCTTAAGCTCGACGGGATCAATCCAGTTATTAGTCGGTCCGGCATCCTCTTGTTTTTTAGAGGCAATGTATGTCCGGTCCTCCACACGCGCCACGTCCGAAGGATGACTCCGGAACAAGTAACAACCCGGGCGTTTTTTGGGATTAAGGGGGGTAGCCGCGCCCGACTCTACCATTTCTTTTAATAAGCGGTCGTACTCTTCCTGGGAACCATCACACCAGTGAATGTGGTCGGGTTGACACATTTCGGCCATTTCGGCAACCCATTTTTGCAGAGCTTTGTTCATTAGATTCTCCCCTTTTTAATAATAATTGAAAAAAGTCAAATCAAAAAAAATGAGCCTCTTTGAGGCAAAAAACAATTTAAAATCATTGTATTACATTCGCTATACAGTGTCAACGTTTGTCATAAATGTATACAATACTCTTCAGGATTGAGCTAATTTGATAAATTTTAGTTAATTAATTGTAAATTTTAGTTTAAAAATCGGATTATTTCTAATAAGGTTTCCCTTTTACCCACATTCCCCGGAAAAACAATATAAGGCATACCTGGATATTTACTTTCCGGGCCAAGCTTCCAAACGGGAATTCCCGGTTTGATTTGACCGGCGACCAATGCTTTTTTTACACCTAAACCCTTGCATCCAATATCACTGGAAGTAATGCCCCCTTTGGCAATTAAAAACCTCGGTTGCACTTCTAGTTTCACAACGATATCGGTAACCGCTGCGGAGATTTCCACCGCAACCTTCAATTCTAGTTCCGGGTCTCCCTGGTCCAGATCCAAACGTTCTCTTCGGGTAAAAACAACCACTGTTTTTCCATTACTAATATGTTTATTGCAAAGGGATACAACTCGCCGGACTTCGTTCTCTAATGCGCCGGGTATTAAAACCAAGTGTTGGTTAAATTCGATGAACTCCAATTCTTCAATTTGTTTGATCGCTTCCAATTGTTCGGTGGTCTTTTGAACATGGGATCCGATTATTATCAAACCACCCTTGCCGGTTTCGTTTCCGAGTAGTTCTTCCTTTATTAATAAACCCCGGTCCTGAATTCCGCCGATTATTTTTACAAAAGAAGCGGCAGTTCGCAGAATAAACCTTTTTCCGGTGGCTA
>JBLNDC010000382.1:0-24146 GCA_050261255.1 Bacteroidota bacterium | reverse complement strand
TACAATAATTCGATTTTGTTTCATAATAAATAACCACCTCAAGTTAATTATTTAACAATTAGCTATTCTTTTTTCCCCACCCCATTATAGAAGAGATCAAGGATCACCGGCATTTGTTCCACCAGAGAATCATTTTCTCTTTCGGTCAGCCAATGAAAACAAAAATGGGATAATATTCCGCTAAAAGCGAAGGCAAAGATATCCGGATCACCATTGCGAAGTTGATTTTGGTCGATCCCGATTTGCATGAATTCAGTTAATTGTTGGTGCGCTTTTTTATGCATTTCTAAAATCCGAACTTGTGAATCTTTATCTCCGATCAGCTTTAAATTAAGGCCTTCTTTGATAAACAACCGGTAAAACTTGCGGTGATTTTCCGCAAATTGCAGGTGCTGCCTTAACAGATCTTGCAGGCGTTCTCGAAAATCACCGGGTTGGTTAAGAATTTCATTCATGCGGTTCAATATATATTGAACTCCGCTTTCGATAATGGCGATAAAAATTTGTTCCTTGTTGGCGAAGTATAAGTAGATAGTACCTTTGCCAACATTGGCGCGGGCTGCAATTTCATCAACGGTTGTTCTTTCAAAACCGTTTTCGGAAAATAAGTCAATTGCCGCCTTTAAAATCTCCATTCGTTTTTCATTGCTGAGTTTTTCCATTTTTCACCTCTAAAACTGACTGGTCAGTCATTTAGACCAATTTTACACCCCCAGTTTCCAGATGTCAACGCGGTTAACCAGTTTTAACAAAATTTCCATATTCTTTTTACAAATGTAGAATGAAGCGATTAGGGCAAAAAGGGAAGTATATTGTGATTATATTCCATAATTAACGTTTAATAACACATGGAAGTTTCATGGACTTATTAAATTTAAAAAAAGTTTACAGTTGCAAAACCAAGCATAATCTGCTAGACTAGGCATTGAACAAAATTGAACACAGTACAAATTAGTACCTTATAAAAAAGGAGTAATAAATGAACTTAAAAGAAGCTACAAGTAGAGTTGAACGGAGAAAAGAAGAGACCAAACTAAAGATAATTTCTGTGGCTATGAAGCTATTTCAAGAGAAGGGTGTCGCTATGACTACCATGGAACAGATTGCTATGGAAGCGGATATCGCCAAAGGGACTCTCTATAATTATTTCCCGGTTAAGGAAGCGATTATTAGTGAATACATTCAAAGGTCTTTCCGGGATAAAAGTCCCGATAGAATTAAGCGGTTACAGGAGATACCCGATACCCGCTCAAGAATTGTTTCAATTTTAACGGAGTTGATGGAAGGGGTACAAGCCCAAAAGGATATTTTTGAGAAATATCTGGTTTACCAGATCCAAAATATGATTTCGCTCCATCGGGATGCTGTTATTAAAAGTGGATTTGAACAATTGGGGATCGAAATTATTAAACTGGGGCAAAAAAGTGGTGAGATCAGGAAAGACTTGCCTTTGGAAATCCTGGCCGCTTTTTTCGGGTTCGTCTTCATCGAAGTAGCACAACAGTTTTATACTGAACCGGAGCAGTTTAAAGCCGGAGAAGTCATTGAGCAATGTGTGAATCTGTTTATGGATGGAGTAAATTATAAAGAATAATTATTGAAGGGATGATGATTATGCCAAAATTGAATATTAGCACACAACCTGTGACAATACAGGGCATCCGCAAATGGTTAGTAAAATCCGTCGCTTCATTAGTGATTTATGGAATGTTGTTATTCCTATCAGCCGGAAGGCTAGATTGGATTGAAGGTTGGGCGTATTTCGGCATAATATTTTTGACCCAAATTTTTAGCGCAGTGGTGCTAATCCCTCGAAGACCGGACTTGATAGCCGAGCGCTCAAAGTTACAGGAAGGAACTAAAAAATGGGATTTATTTTTAGCTCCGGTAATAGCAATCTTGGGGCCTTTGGCAATGATCGTCACTGCCGGTTTGGATGCCCGATTGGGGTGGAGCGTTCCAATGGATATCGGTTTATGGCTATTGGGATTGGCTTTAGTACTTGGCAGCGGTATGTTTGGATTATGGGCGATGGCTTCGAACCCATTCTTTGCAGCAACGGTTCGGATTCAGGAAGATCGTGGTCAAACGGTAGTAAGGGGTGGACCTTACCGTCTGGTTAGGCATCCTGGTTATCTGGGATCGATAATTTTTAATCTGGCCACTCCGTTGGCTCTGGGTTCCCGGTGGACTTATCTCCCGGCTTTAGTCATTTTTATTCTTCTTCTGGTGCGCACTGGATTGGGAGATCGCACGCTCCGGGACGAACTGTCGGGATACTCGGAATACTCCACAGTAACCCGTTACCGGCTAATCCCCGGTGTTTGGTAAAGAGAAGAAGGCACTAAAACAATTTATAAAATGGGGTTGTTAATAATGATTAGCCTACGTGGTAGTTTATTTCGTTTCATTTTAAAACACAATCGTTCTAAAAGAAAAAAGGTTGATTGGAACACCAAAGAATCGGTAATTCGTTTTCGTCAAGAATGTGAAGCGGGAGCTAGCCGTTTCGGTAAACTGCCGGATGGGATCGGGGTTGTTCCTTTTAAAATCGGTGATATTCCGGCGGAATGGATTTTTCTTTCCCAATTAAAAAAGGACAGAGTTATTTTTTACCTTCATGGCGGGGGATATGTGTCGGGTTCCTGTGCGGATCACCGGATTCACGTCGCCAAATTTGTTAAAGGCAGTGGAGTAAGCGCGCTACTGTTTGAGTATCGCTTGGCTCCGGAACATCCTTTTCCCGCAGCAATTGAGGACTCGGTAACAGCTTACCGTTGGTTATTGAAGCAAGGAACTTCACCATCACAAATTGTCTTTGCCGGAGATTCCGCCGGTGGAGGTCTGTGTTTAGTTAACTTACTTGCTCTTAAGGACCAAGATGTTCCGCTCCCTAAAGCGGCGGTGGCCCTCTCACCCTGGACCGATCTAAAATGCACCGGCGATTCTTACCGGACCAACGCTACGAAATGTATGTCGCCCGAAGGGACCTGGACCGCCTTTAGCAAACATTATGTTGGGGATAACGACCCATGTTTGCCGTTGATATCTCCGCTTTATGGGGATTTACGAGGGCTTCCGCCCTTACTGATTTATGCGGGTGGAGATGAAATCCTGCGTGATGACTCAATTCGGTTTGCCGATAAAGCGAAGGCTGCGGGTGTCGATGTCACTTTAAAGGTTGGGAAAGGATTGTTTCATTGCTATCCGGTTTGCGCCCCGCTTTTTCCGGAAGCCACCCGGGCCATGAATGAGATTTGTGCTTTCATCAAGACTCAGCTTGGTAATTAGTTTAACGCGGATTCAGAAGTTTTAAAGGATTTGAACATTCCGTTGGAACAAATATTCATAATTGAATAAAAGATCATTTCCAGGGGTATTTTGGACAAACGTTTACGTAAATTCATTTTTTTGAGAGCCGTTTAACGGATGAAAAAGGGGGGAGAGACTTAGTCGCGGAAGTTTGGCCTATCGGTAAGTTGAATGAAAGTTACCGCCAATTTTTAGCTTTAATGAAGGACAGACCAAAAATTCGGATTTTAACGCTTACCAGGGCGGGGGCGGACTCCCGATATTGCACCGGGTTGGGCTTGAATTCTTCGAAATAGTCCGGGAAGACCCGCATTTACCTATGGAATTATTACCGGAGGACTGGTTGGGAATTAAGGCGGCATTGGTCTTTAAAAAACCTGCGGGAAGAAATCATACCTATAGCGAATCAATTTATCAGTCATGTTTTAGAGAGATGACTTTTAACTACCTTGTTCATCAAGTTTATCGGAGGCCTCCGGTGCCGAGACCGGTTTGCCCATCAACAATAATTTAATGAGCGCCCAGGCGATTAAGGAATAGACGATCATGGCAAGTAACGTCGTCCATTCAAAGACGCTGCCGCTTATTTGGATGATCCGAAACACATTTAGAAAAGGGGCGGCCAATGGATAGCTGATTCGGTAAATGAAACTGCTAAAACCGGCGGCAGGGTTAGCGCCAAGAAGCTTCAGAATAAATCGAAAGCCTAGTAAAGTCTCGATCAAACCCATTAGATAGCGGACGATTTGAGTTCCACGGTATAAATGTTTTATCCGGGGAGAGTTAGTTATTGAGCTCATGTTTCTCGTCTCCTTACAATGTTATAGCTTATTAATTAAAATCGGTTAACACATATTGTCTTCAGTTTTCATGGAATTAACCTTGACTCGGACGAAAATAAACCTAAGACTGTATCTAAATACACCATTACATTCAGGACAATAATAGGAAGGATGGATGGACAACCATGCCTGAAGCAACTTGCGGTTGCGGTCAATGTCAACACCGCCTTTGTGTCCAAAAAGTACCGATTTTCTCTACCTTGGAGTCGGAAGAGCTTCAAAAAATCGCCGGTTTGATTACCAACAAACGATACTATAAAGGCGAATTGGTGATCATGGCCGGTCAGCGTAACGAGAGTTTGATAATCATCAATCAAGGTAAGGTTAAAGCCTTCCGTTACACCCGGGATGGCCGGGAACAAGTTTTATATATTTTTAGCGTCGGTGATTTCTTTGGCGAAACCAATTTGATACGGGATCAAGAGACCAACTATAATATTGAAGCCCTTGAGGATACCGGGCTTTGTCTGATTGGAAAGAAAGATTTTCATCAGTTAATCCATAATTACCCGGAGATCGGCCTGAAGATCATGGCTGAACTATGCAACCGGCTGGAAGTCTTTGAGAATATTCTTCAAAATATGGGTACCAATAGTGTTGAGTTAAGGGTTAACGCTGTTTTATTGGAATTCGCCCGTAAATTCGGGAGGGAAGATTCTCAGGGAATTATAATCGACCTTCCTTTAAGCCGGGAAGGGATTGCCAATTACATCGGGCTGACCCGCGAGACGGTCAGCCGGAAGCTAAATTTGCTTCAGGAGGAAGGCCTCATTAAAATGGACGGTAATAAGAAAATAATCATTTTGGATAAAAAGACGTTGGAACGGTCAATTGGGTAGCTAGAAAACAAGATTTGGTCTTGGTAACGGTTAATGAAGGTATCCTGAAGGGCACTGCAATAGAATTAATCATCAGAATTTTTAAACTGTGATCCGGTTCACAGTTTTTTTGTTTGGATTTCCGTATAATCAAACCATAGCAAGAACATTAAGATTTTTACAAATGAAAGGAGAGAATGCCATGGAAGTAATTAAATTAAAAGAACAAGAAACAGTAGTCAATTCAAGGGGGGTGAGCGTGAAACATTTATTTGACCGGAAAGATGTGGCGGTTTACGATGTCATCCTGCAACCGGGGCAAACTCTTCCGGCCCATATTACGCCAGTTGATGTTTTCTTCTATGTAATCGCCGGAAAAGGCCAGGTACAGATCGGTGATGAAACCGTCGAAGTAAATGCCACCGACCTTATTATAAGTCCGGCGGGCATTCCCCACGGATTGACAGCGGACCAAGAAAACGCTTTTAGCGTGATGGTGGTTAAAACGCCAAATCCGCAATGCTTTAGGAAAAATTAAAGGAGGTTATACCATGAATACGATCACTGAATTGAAAACTAGCCCGATTAATGAATTGAAAGATGAGCATCAAGCTGTAAAAGTAACTTTGACGATTTTAGGGGAGATCGCTTTAAGGCTTTCTCGGGGGCAAGCAATTGATTTGGCCCATCTCGATCAACTGCTCGAATTCTTAACTACTTTTGTAGATAAATGCCACCACGGTAAAGAAGAAGACTTGCTCTTTCCGGAGTTGGAAAAGGCGGGAGTGCCCCGGGAAGGCGGACCCATTGGAGTGATGTTTAAAGAGCACGATTTGGGCCGGAGTTATATTAGAGGACTCCAAGAAGGATTAACCCGTCTAAAAGCAGGCGATCCAAAAGCGGCAAGAGTTGTAGTTGAGAATATCGAGAATTACAGTGATCTGCTTATCCAGCACATTAATAAAGAAGACCACATTCTTTACCCAATGGCTGAAAAATCTTTCTCACCCGCGCAAAACCAAGCACTGCTTGATGGATTTGCTGAAATCGAAGAGCAAAGGGTTGGAGCGGGTAAACATGAGGAGTTTCATCGGATGCTCCATCGTCTACAAGAGATTTATGCGTAAAGGAGATAAAACATTAACCAAGTCGGGGTAAAAGGCCAGGTTTATTTGATTCAACTTTTTACCCCGTTTAGGTATCTTATATCCAAAGTTGCTGGCCTCTGATGAGGTTAAAATTAGACAAACTGCTGCGAATTTCTTGAATGAAATGGGAAATCTAAAAGAGACTTTCGGGGCTTATCTCAAGCGCTGGAACAGCGCACTTAAAATCAAGGCCCAGTATGAACAATTCCGCCTAGAGACTCAAACAATTTTAATCGCTTTGACTCAAAGAATCGCCCGGGAAGATCAAGAGCTTTATGAAATGGCCGATCAAGGGTCTGGTAGCAGTAATTTTCCACAGCGCTATAATTAGCAAATTCAATTTAAAATAGGGAGGGAATACGACATGAATTTCAAAATTAACGACCATGTAACCTGGGTTGGCAAGACTGATTGGGAGCTCCGCTCATTCCACGGGGAGGAATATTCGACCCACCGGGGCTCCAGTTACAACTCCTATTTAGTACGGGATCAAAAGAATGTGTTAATCGATACCGTTTGGCAACCTTATGCCGCAGAGTTCATTGAAAAGTTAAAACAAGAGATTGATTTGAGCCTGATTGATTATATCGTTGCCAACCATGCGGAGATCGACCATAGCGGGGCTTTACCGGAACTAATGGAATTAATACCGGAGACGCCGATATATTGTACAGCCAACGGAATAAAGTCCCTAAAAGGTCATTATCATCGGGATTGGAATTTCGTTCCGGTTAAAACAGGTGATCGGCTGTCTTTGGGAGAAAGGGAGTTGGTTTTCGTAGAAGCTCGGATGTTGCACTGGCCCGACAGTATGTTCACCTATCTGACTGGGGATAATATCTTGTTTAGCAATGACGCTTTTGGCCAACATTACGCCTCGGAATATCGTTATAACGATCAGGTGGATCGGGCTGAAGTATACCAGGAAGCCATCAAATACTACGCCAATATCTTAACGCCCTTCAGTAAATTGGTGGAACAGAAGATTAATGAGGTGATCGGTCTCGGCCTTCCGGTGAGCATGATCTGTCCCAGTCATGGCATTATCTGGCGTGAAGACCCCTTACAGATTGTACATCAATATTTGAAATGGGCCAAAGATTATCAAGAAGATCAAGTGACGATTATCTATGATACCATGTGGAACAGTACCCGGAAGATGGCGGAGGCTATCGGGGAGGGGCTTAAATCCGCCCAACCAGGACTGACGGTTAAGCTGTTTAATTCGGCCCGTTCCGATAAGAATGACGTCATTACTGAGGTATTTAAATCTAAAGCGTTGCTGGTGGGATCGCCAACGGTTAACCGGACGATTCTTTCTTCGGTGGCTGGAATTTTAGAAGAGATCAAAGGCTTAGGCTTTAAAGGCAAGCGGGGGGCGGCTTTCGGCAGTAACGGATGGAGCGGCGAGTCAGTTAAGGTGATCAATGAAAAGCTGACTGAAGCTGGTTTTGATTTACTGAATGATGGTTTGAAAGTACTCTGGAATCCGGATGAACCCGCTTTGGAAGAATGCCGCGCATTTGGCAAACGAATTGGGGAAAATATCTAAGGGTCAATAGCTAACAGCCAAAAGTCACCGGCCAACAGCTAATACTGTCAACTTGCGCTTCAAGCTAAATTTCATTTTTTAGCTTCAAAGGATGCGCCGGATCGGTGGTTGCCCCGATTTTAATCGCAAAGGAAGTTTGATTGGCGATGTCTTCATCGGTTACAAAGTGGACATCCAATAACCTTTGAGAAAAATAGCCGGTCTTTAAATAGTTGATCTCAGCCAGGCATAAACTCCAGCCATCCAACCATTTCGAAAGCTCTTCCCGCTGGGTCTGGTTGCCTTGAAAATGGATCAGGAGGTCGATGTCGCTTCCTGGTCCGGCCGTGGCATTGCTGGTACTGCCAAAAAGATACATTCCTTTAACGCCGAACTGATCCGGATCTAATTCAGCCGCGATCCGTTCCGCCATATGAAACCGCCATTGCCAGAAATCATTGCCTGGTTGGGGAAGTGTTTCTTCGGGTTGTTTTTCCGGTTCTGCCGCCAAGACGTTGGGCTCGATTAGGTAACCGATCGCCTCTTCCAGGTCGGCATTCATCAGAACCCGCAGTATTTTCCCATAGGTGGCGCTGGGTACGTCAATCACCCGCACTACCTCAGCCAAATCGCTGAATTCCGGCAACAGTTTCTCCAGAAGGTTTTGATTTTTAGTTAAAAAGGTTTCATTGAATACAGTGCCGCTGTCATCCGGATAAAGCGGGAGATAACGAATGTTGGATTCGACCAAATCTTGAAAAAAGTGAGTCCCGAACGATAATTCCGGCAGGTAATTGCCTTTTTGGCGGGCGATTTCAACCAGGAGTGAAGTATTGTTCAAATCGGCATAGCTAACTTGCACCCCAAGTTTGATATCGCCCCTGCTTCCCCAACGTCCGGGGCCCATTAGGATAAACTGGCGTTTTGGGAGTAAGGAATTGAGCATACTTACCGCCCGCCCCACCCTTATCATGTCTTCCAATTTGGATAGCCCCCCGTACCCTTCGGGATCGACATAGACAATATACGATACACTGGGGATCTTCCCGTTTGATATATAACGGTTGGCTGAAAAAATGATATCCCCCTTAGGAATGTCTTTGGGGATTGGGCACGGTTGATTATCCCCGGCGGAACTTTGGGCACGGCATTGTAATAGATAAAAATGCTCCCCATCAAAGGCAAACTCTAAATCAACCGGGTTATTCATCTTTTCCGTAAGAGTTTTGAGAATGGTTTCGATCTGACTCAAGAAGGGGGTTCTACTAAATAAGCCCTCAAAAGTGACAACCAGATCGTCTTTTTCAAAATCGATTTCGAATCGTGAAGGTTGGGTTAAGTGGTCCTCCCGATAAATCGAGACCAATGTGTTGATGTTAGGTATCAAACTGCCATATTCTTTGAGAAAGCCTCTTAATTCAACAGTTTCGAAGGTCTCCTTTTCTAAGTTGATTAGATCGATTTTTTTGGGAGAATAATGTTTTGTCTCTTCGGGGGTATGATTGACCCTCAACGCCGGTTGTCCCGGTGAAACCAAGACCGGAAAGTCGTTGCTGAGGCGGTCGACAGCCCTGGTCCCAAACCCCGGCACTATTCGAGCCAATCCATCTTGGCGCTTAACCCGGGGGGACCATCGCAATTCATTATAGGTAAAGGCGACTCCGGCACAAATGGGCAGATAGTATGGGCCTACCTTGAGACCGACTAGTTCTTGAATAATAATCCCCATTTCTTCATGAAAATCCAAAAGCCCGCGTTCGGAACGGTATTGTAAGGAATCCGGGTTATAGATGGACGCATATACTTCGGCGATAGCGTCCATTAGTTCTTCAAGCCTTTTTTGTTTACTGCCCTGGTTCGCTAGGAAAAGACTCTTGTATTTACCCGAAAAAGAAGCTCCGATCTGATCTTCCAACAAGCTTGAGCTACGGACGATCAAAGGCGTTTCTCCGAAATCATCCAAGGCCATGGCCAGGCTTTTAACCATTCCCGAAGGGAACCGGGAATTTTTCATTAACTGGATGACATTAGGGTAATTGATCCTAATGTCATTTAGCTCCTTATATTTTAATTCATATAAATCTTCAAGGTTATTGTAATGAAGAAATTCGGTAGTTCCGTCGGTTGTTATAAACCAAGTTTTGGGGAGTTTTATGGGGTAAGACAGAGCCAATTGGTCCTTGAGCTTGTTGAGGATTTGATATCCCAAGATCATGCCGGCGCTTTTGCCGCCAAGTTTGCCATGACTTCCGGCGGGAAAAATTATCCGTTGCATAAGCTCATTAAAATCTTTGACGTCAATATATTGTTTGGCGATATTGATAAACTTTAGATCATCACATAGAAAACGCCTGATCAGCGCCACTTTTAGCCAGCGTTCGGTCGGGGAATAGAGCAATTCGTTGCCCTCAGTCAGATTACAATAATGAGTGACGGATTCGATAATTTCCGGTAAAGAGGCGCTAATCCGATTGATCGCTTTGATTAATTGATAACCTTTTTCCTCAACAATCCATTGTTTCAGTTGGGCGGTAATCTCGTTATCGCTAAGGCGCTCGGCGGCTATTTTAAAAGCTCGGTCACACATGTTCAGCAGATCAATCGGTCGTTTTAAGCTGGGGGAGTTCAATTCACCGCTTATTTCCCGGGATTGTTCTCGCAAACCGGCGTCAAATTTGGGCATGATTGCGGCGGCTTCATCGATGCCGCTCCAGGATAGATACTTGATCATCTTTTGGCAAATATGAATCAACATACTTTTGTCGGTCCGCCGTAAAAGATCGATAATAACCATCCATTCTTTGCCGGCGTTTTGCTCCCCGGATAGTTCTTGTTTGGCGCGCTCCCATTCCCGTAAGATATGCTCCATGCGGCGGTGCAGAATCACTTGGCCGATCCGATCGGCGATAGTCTGAATCAACGTGTGTTCTTTATCGAGAAAAAACCCGCCTTCGCGCCATGGCACCTTTTTAGTGTAAGAGACTTCGACTTTGCCGAGGATTTTTCCATCGACTTTGATATCGCTGCTGTCCATCCAGGAAGAAGGTTGAAAATTTGCCGATTGATAGCTGGAGTTTTCATAGATGATCCTGGCCTGACAAATTTCAGGGAACTGCCAGCCGGAGGGGATGGTCTTAATGATCCCCTCGAATATTTCGGCCAGTGATAAATGGCGGTTGTTTAAGATTTCTTCAATCTGATATAAACAATTGAGCTCTTTGGCCCGCTCTTTGAGTATCTCCAGCAATGGATCGTCGGATTTTTTGAACTGTTCCATTTCAACCCCACTTTTGGTTTAAAATCACACCCAACCGCGGCTTCGAACAGCTTGGGCTACCCGGTTAATTGCTATGATATAAGCAGCATCGCGCATATAAACTTTTTGTCTCCGGGCAAGCTCGCTTACGCCGTTATAGGCGGAGGTCATTTTGGCGTCTAACTTCTCCAACACTTCTTGTTTTTCCCAGAAGAAGTTCATATTGGATTGGACTTGTTCAAAGTAACTGCAGGTAACGCCGCCGGCATTGGTCAGAAAATCGGGAACCAGAAAAATCTTACGTTCCTTGATGACTTGATCAGCTTCGGTTGCGGTCGGGCCATTGGCTCCTTCGACAATCAGCTTAACCATAGGACTAATTTTTGACACGTTATCCCGGGTAATTTGGTTTTCGAGCGCCGCCGGAATTAAGATATCCACATCTTGCTCGAGCCAGGCTTCGCCTGGTAGCGCTTGGTAACCCAAATCGAGGGCTTTCTGCTTATCGATACAACCGAAGGAATCCGTAATCTCCGTAAGGGTTTGAGCATCGATTCCCTCTTTTTTTCTGTAGGTATAAGCTGTTTTATCCTTAAAGTCCCAGCAGGAAATGGCAATGACTTTCCCCCCGAGCTCCAGGTATTTTCGGACGGCATATTGGGCTACATTACCAAACCCCTGGACTGAGGCGGTGGTATTTTCGGGTTTAATTCCCAGCTCTTTAAGGGCTTCGCGTAGGACAAAGATTACGCCGAATCCGGTAGCTTCGGTCCTACCCAATGATCCTCCCATGCCCACCGGTTTTCCGGTGATAAAACCGGGATAGCGTCCGCCGTGAATGGTTTCAAATTCATCAAGCATCCATAACATATGTTTGGCATTGGTCATTACGTCCGGGGCCGGCACATCCAAACAGGGGCCGACATTACGGGCCAGCTGGCGTACCCACCCTCGGCAGAGTTGTTCTTGTTCACGTTCGGTGAGACTGCGGGGATCGCAGATAACTCCGCCTTTACCGCCGCCTAATGGGATATCAACCACCGAACATTTCCAGGTCATCCACATTGATAGGGCACGGACAGTATCCGCTGTCTCCTCGGGGTGAAAACGGATGCCCCCTTTGGCGGGGCCTCGGGCGTCGTTGTGCTGTACTCGAAAACCTTTGAAAATTTTTACAGTGCCATCATCCATTTTCACCGGAATGGTAAAATGATATTCCCGCATCGGTTGGCGAAGAAACTCTTTTAAAGATGGTTCCAATCCGATTAAGTCGGCTACTTTATCGAATTGTTCTTGGGCGGTTTGATAGGGGTTGTAAGCAAGACTTTTCATTCAATTACCTCCTGTGATTTACAATACAGGAAACTTCGACAAAAGATAGTAGATTCCTACCAACTAAATGCTGAAAATTTCCATAAGAAGTTGTAATCAGCTACAATTACCATGGAAATACATATTCTCGAAACTAAAGTTAGTTATCAGGTTAGATTCGAAGCAATAACTTATTGAATCCAGGCATTATCAATTTAACTTCCAATATTTAAATCGATAATTGGGAAGGTTTATTAATAATAAATGTTATGGTTTGGAAACCCCAAAAGCCGAGAATTGCTTGGTAAAAATTAGCACATATTAAAATGATGATTCGTGAAGCTTTTCAAAGGATTTCGAGATCGGCCGGAGAAATAATAGGCCATCGATTTTGCATCCGCCTTTAAGAACTATGGAAGGGGGAACTTGGGATAATGACGCAAAAAGGTAAGATTTTTTCCTTACTGATCTGTTTGGCAGTAACCCCTTTGGCCTATGGAGAGACGGTCTTGCAACCCGGTGTCATTAAAGGAAACGGTGTAAATTTCCGGGCTGAACCGGGACTGGAGAGCCGGGTTATTTCCGTTTTAAAGCGGGGATTAACGGTTGAGGTTATCGAAGAAAATGAACGCTGGTATAAGGTGCAATTAGCAGATGGACAAGCAGGATGGATTTACCGCGAATTTGTCCAGTTACATCCTTTATACCAGAGTAACTCAAGGGAACGTTTAACTGAAGCTCCGGTAAAGGAAATGATCGCTTATGCCAAGAATTTTTTAGGAATTAACTACGTTTATGGAGGCGCATCACCCCGCGGCTTTGATTGCTCCGGTTTTACGAAATATGTTTTTTCTAAAATCGGAATCGACTTGCCCCATCAAGCAAAGCAGCAAATGGAGAAAGGAACGGCGATTCAGTCAAAAACGGAGTTGCTCCCGGGGGATTTAGTCTTCTTTAAAACTAAAGGCTCTAGTATTGTAAATCACGTAGGTATTTACCTGGGGGATAACCGGTTTATTCACGCATCGTCAGGGTATGGAGCGGTACGAATTAGCCCGCTCGACAGCGGATACTATTATCACCGTTATGTCGGCGCCAGAAGGTTATTTAGTGATGGCGTTAATGATGAACAAACAGTGAGTTGAAGACTTATAGCTGAATCTATCAATATTAGATAGTATCAAGATTATAGTAATAAGGGAAATCAAGCGCAACTTGGTCCCCTTTTTTTATTTTAAGAAGTATTTGCTATCAATCTTTGTTGGCTCTCTATTAATAAGGATCTATGTAAATCCAGGTAAGTCCTTATCAGTCATTGGAAAGAAAAGTAAAAAATCGTTCTAATAATTTTTAAGCCAACAGGAGTTTCATATTTTTTGTAGAAATTATGTACAATAATTGTAGTCAATTTGTAGTATCGGTGATATAATGAAACTGGAAATTCGGGGAGTGGAAAATTTAAGTTTTCGGGAACGCCAAGTAGTGGTCTTAAAGGAGATGGGCGAAAGTTCCGAAAACATAGCTAAGAAGCTGAAGTTGACCCCCAGTACGGTGGCGACGCTGTTTAATCGCGCCAAGACTAAGGGGTATGAAGTGGTGATCGTCATTCCCGGAACCGCCCTGGGGATTGCCGGAGCGGATGATAATGAGGGTGAGTGAGGATGAATAACCAAGCCTATCTTAAAAAAGATACGCCGTGGATGGCTGAAGAACATCTAGCGCAGGTCCCCGGCAGAGTCATCAAAACGAAAGTCAAAACCCGGCTGCGTTTCAAACCGCGTAGTTTTTGGCCCTTTTTAGCCTGGGGATTCACGATTTTCCTCGGGTTTCGCATCCTGTTTCTGCCCCTAGTCGAAGGAGTCTATCATTTAGTAGTTAAAAGCCAAGAATTAAACGCTTTAAAAACGGAACATCAAAAAATGTCCGAACAATTAGCGGAGATGAAGAAAGCCAGGGACCAAATGAAGACCATCGCCTGGGTTGAAGAACAGTCTCATAAGGCCGGTTTCATCAAGATCAATGAATCGCCGATGTTGGTAATTGACGCCTCGGAAGAAAAATTTTCGGAAATGCGGCATCCAAATGTGGAAATCAACGATTGAATCTGAATCAGATTTAATTTAAAATTAACTTAATAAGTCATTTTATAAAAAGGTGTATCTGTTGATACACTTTTTCAATGCTAGCAACGATCATCTACTATTGTCCAGGTTAATCAAATTTGTTAAAATTTAATGGCGCTTAATTTTTGGTTAATTAAGCTAAGAGAGGAGCGTTGACCATGGCGGATTTACAACGGAGCATCGCGATGGAATTCATCAGAGTCACTGAAGCGGCGGCTTTACGGGCCAGCCGTTGGTTGGGAAATGGGGATAAGGAACTAGTGGATCAGGCTGCCTCTGATGCGATGCGGGGGATGTTGGACTTAATATCCGTAAAAGGCACGGTAATTATCGGTGAAGGAGAGAAAGACCATGCGCCAATGCTCCATATCGGTGAAAAAGTTGGCAATTGGACGGGTGATAGTCCTGAAGTGGATATCGCGGTGGATCCCGTTGACGGTACTCGTTTAGTGGCCAATGGATTACCGAATGCTTTATCAGTAGTAGCTGTAGGCCGGCGTGGTTCCCTTTTGCCCGTACCCAGTTTTTATATGCATAAGTTAGCTTGTGGCCCCGAATTAAAAGGAAAACTGGACATTAACGTAAGTGTCCGGGAAAATTTAAAGGTCGCGGCGGCGGTTTTAAACAAAAATATTAAGGATTTGACGATCATGATCTTAGACCGCGAAAGGCACCGGAGCTTAATTGAAGAGGTGCGCAACGCCGGAGCACGAATTAAATTGATTACCGATGGCGATGTCGCCGGAGCCATTGCTACCGCTATTAATAATATTGATATCTATATGGGCATAGGCGGAGCTCCGGAGGGAGTGCTGGCGGCTGCGGCTTTACGTTGTCTTGACGGAGAAATTCAAACTAAGTTTTATGCAGTTAATGACGCCGAGAAAGAAAAGGTGGCTCGGGCCGGTTACGAGCTTGACAAGGTATATTACACCGAAGATCTAGCTAAAGGGGAAGAGATAATCTTCTCCGCTACAGGGATTACAGGTGGAGAGTTTTTGGAGGGTGTGAGTTTCGGCAGAAATCAAACGGCAATAACCAATTCGGTTGTGATGCGGGCCAAGTATCGAACGATCCGGTATGTTAAGGCCATTCATAATTTGAATTATAAGACTATCCCATCCCGGGCGCGGAATACGGAAGAAAAAGTGTGAGATAATTTTTGAGGCATGAGGCATGAGGCATGAGGCATGAGGCATGAGGCATGAGGCATGAGGCATGAGGCATGAGGCATGAGGCATGAGGCATGGGATATTTTCAAAGGATCTAATTTAAAATCAGGCAAAATTTTTAGAGGCTTCGGTTAGAAGCCTTTATCGTTTTTAGGGATTGATGGTATTGCCTTTTTTTTATTCAATCGGTATAATTTATGAGCGGAATTGTTCTAGGTCTAAAGTTCAAAGTTTAAAGCCTAAAGTCTACGGATTTAGAACGCTTGTGTATCATTTCCCAGGTGGATTTTTTTTAACCTTTTGACTTTTAAACTAGATTTGATAAAAGGAGACTGTTCATGGATATCGTCAAAGTAATTGCCGCTGAGTTAGCAATCGCGCCGCGACAGGTAGGAAACACCATCAATTTACTGGATGAAGGGAATACAATTCCATTTATCGCCCGTTACCGGAAGGAAGTCACCGGTGAACTGGATGAGGAACAAATCCGGAATATCGACGAGCGCTTAACTTACCTACGTAATTTAGAGGCCAGAAAGGCTGAAGTGCTTAAATCCATCGAAGAACAAGGAAAATTAACGCCGGAACTGGCCCAGGCGATTACTGAGGCTACCAAAATTCAGGAAGTTGAAGACCTTTACCGGCCTTACAAACCAAAGAAACGGACCCGGGCCATGATCGCCAAGGAACGGGGTTTGGAACCCTTGGCCGATTTGATTTGGGCTCAAGAGATCGAATCAGGAATCATCGACGATTTGGTAGCGCCATTCATCAATGGGGACCTAGGTGTAGAAACGGTTGCCGATGCTTTGGCCGGGGCAAGGGATATTATTGCTGAAAAGGTCTCGGATGATCCGGATTACCGGAAGGTGCTTCGTGAATTTCTCTGGGATCAGGCGGTTATCGCTTCCGAAGCTAAGGAAGTAAAGGCTGCCAAGAAGAAAGACGCTGAAGAAGCTGAGTTAGACGAATATCGGATGTATGCCGACTATAAGGAACCTCTGAATAAGATCCCGCCCCATCGGATCTTGGCTTTGAACCGGGGTGAGAAGGAAGAAGCCTTGAAGGTAAGCGTTGAGGCCGAACATGAGGTAGCACTCCAAAAATTGAATTATCTGATTATCACTAATAAAAAGTCAATCTTCACTTCCGAACTGGAAGAGGCGATTGCCGACGGCTATAAACGACTACTCTTTCCTTCGTTGGAAAGGGAGTTGCGAGCGGCCCTTACTGAAACCGCTGAGGAACATGCCATCAAGATTTTTGGGTTGAACCTGCGTAATTTGATTTTACAAGCGCCGGTCAAAGATTTGCGGGTTATGGGGATCGACCCCGGCTACCGGACCGGCTGTAAAGTGGCGGTGGTTGACGAGACCGGAAAACTCTTAGATACAGTTACTATTTATCCCCATCCACCGGTCAATAAGTGGGACGAAACCCTGGCGATCTTGGGCAAGCTGGTTCAAAAACATAATGTCAATTTGATTACCATTGGTAACGGGACCGCTTCAAGGGAATCCGAGACTCTGGTGGCTGAGTTAATTCATATGCTTGGCGCGGAAAAGACTTCTTATTGTATTGTCAGTGAAGCGGGGGCTTCGGTTTATTCAGCCTCCAAACTTGCCAAGGAAGAATTCCCGGATCTGGATGTTTCAATGCGGGGCGCGGTTTCGATCGCCCGGCGGATTCAGGACCCATTGGCAGAATTAGTTAAGATCGATCCGAAATCCATCGGCGTCGGCCTTTACCAGCATGACGTAGATCAGAAACAACTCTCCGACGCTTTGGGCGGTGTTGTTGAATCTTGCGTTAACTACGTAGGAGTTGACCTTAATACCGCTTCCCCGTCATTGCTGCAATATGTAGCCGGACTCCAACCGGCGGTCGCTAAGAATATCGTGGCTTTTAGGGAAGAAAACGGTAAGTTTAAAAGCAGAAACCAACTCTTAAAAGTAAAACGCCTAGGAGAGCAGGCATTTGTCCAGGCGGCCGGGTTTTTAAAGATTGCCGATGGCGAGGAACCACTCGATTCCACCTGGGTCCATCCGGAATCATATGAAGCGGCCCGGCAGTTACTTGCCAAGTTAGGTTTTACGACTAAGGATATTCTCAATAAGGAAAAACTAGCCGAGATTAAGAATAAATTGCAACAGATTAATATCGATAAAACAGCTGATGAACTTGGGATCGGTAAACCAACTTTAAAGGATATCATCGAAGCTTTGGCCAAACCCGGTCGGGACCCACGTGAAGATATGCCTAAGCCCATCTTCCGTAACGACGTCCTGAAGATGGAAGATTTAAAACCGGGGATGATGCTCACCGGGACAGTCCGGAACGTGGTCGACTTCGGAGCTTTTGTCGATATCGGAGTCAAACAGGACGGTTTGGTCCATGTGTCGGAGCTAAGCGATAAATTTGTTAAGAATCCCACCGATGTGGTGGCTGTAGGCGATATTGTCGAAGTCCGGGTGAAGGAAGTTGACCTAACCAGAAAACGAATTGCCCTGTCGATGAAGAAGGAAATTAACGATGACGCCCCATCAAAACCGGTACGGAACGGGGAAGGGAAAAAACCGGTTAAAAAGGACTTGCCGAAGAAAGAAACGGTCAATGAAAATTTCACCAATAACGCGTTGCGGGATAGTCTGATTAAGGCCGGGTTCAAAGTGAAGTGATTTTTGAAGGTTAAATATTTGGAAATGAAAAAGAGCCGCAGTTAGAAACTGAAGGCTCTTTTATGTTTGTTAGGGGTGTTGTCTTTGGATAGTTTAGTTAATAATGAAATTTAATAATTTTTCCCGTGCGGATCATACTTCGTCCGATACCCCGGATTAGTCTCCGGCCTTAAGGCATTGGGATAATTCCAATCGGTTTTAACATCCACCGCAAGCTCCTTGATTTTCTTGAATACTTCATAGGGATTGCTGATGGCCAAAAACCGGTCGTAAATCCGCATCCCCTTGGCGGTCATATTGCCGGTGAAAGCAGAGATGGTACCTACTTTAAAGATGTTTTCGATCGAATTGACGGTTACCGTCAGGTCGGCGATTTTATCATAGTCAATCGCCTTAAAATCAGTCCCCCAAAACCCGCTCCGCATCATCAACCGTTTATTGGTAAAGGCATAATAGGTGTTATTATGGACCAGAAAGAGCCGGAGCAGATTTAGGATACTGCCCCAACAGGGGAACAGGTGGATGATGAAGAAAACAGTTATAAAAGTCGACATTTCACCCATTAACTGGTTTTTGCTAAAAACGCCAAAAAAGCCCAGATCTAGAATTCCCCAGATTAGCCCGATGATCAAAAAGGGGATTCCGCTAAGGATAAACGGAATTAATGCCGGTTTACCGGTCCATAGGATCTCTTCATCGCTGTCCCGGACCGCTTCAAACTGGGGGAGATTAGTTTTTTCAGTTAACATTTGGATCACCTCTTCATTTTTACAATAATAACCATTGGATATGATTTGGAAATGCATATGAATCAGCTAAGGCGCCTGTTTCGGATTAGGATATAATATTTTGCCGGTTATTTACTCTTATAGTTACAGAGGATACGGATAATAAAAACTACTATTTCATATTTATTTCTTTCTTTTAATTATACTGTTAATTCTATATTTTGGATATCTTTAAATATAAGTCCAACCCTGACTGGATGATTGACAAAAAGTATTTAGTATAGTAAAATTTTCATATGTAGAATGGTTTTATGGTAGAGTTTTAAAAGGTTAAATTGGTAGGATGGTAGGAAAAATTAATGGGTGGACTATACTATTTTTCTCCATTAGCTTCGTAAAAGTCTGCGCTCCTACCGGAGCGCTTTTTTATTTATAACAACTTTAAAGGGGGTCCTGTTTTGCAAAAAAAAGTACTTATTATAGTAATTTTACTATTAGTTGCCGGTATTGCCGTTGCAGTAGCGCTGATGCCCAAGTCATCCTCGACTGTTGAACTGAATCTGGCTCATTTTTTCCCTGCTACCCATCCGGTGGAAAAAGTTTTGGTGCCGAAATGGATTGAGGCGGTGCAGGAAGCAACCGGAGGCCAGGTGAAGATCACTAGTTATCCAGGGGAAACTCTGGCCAAAGCGGCGGATATGTATAACGGTGTCGTTTCCGGCATCACCGATATCGGAATTTCATGTTTTTCTTATACCCGAGGCCGGTTTCCCGTACTTGAAGTGTTCGAACTTCCCGGTATTACCTACAAGAATTCGAAAGTATCGGGTAAAGTCGCTTGGGAAGGCATTAAAAAGTTAAATCCGAAAGAAGTGCAAGACACCCACCTATTGATGGTCTTTACCACCGGCCCTGGTCATCTCTTGACCAGAGTGCCCATTCATAACCTGGAGACTCTTAAAGGTGTGGAGATCAGGGCCACCGGCCTGAGCGCCAAGACACTTCAAGTTTTAGGGGCGGTACCGGTAGCCATGGCGCAGCCGGAAACATATGAAGCTCTTTCAAGAGGCATTGTCAAGGGTAATCTTTCCCCGTCCGAAGTATTGCAAGGTTGGAGACACGCCGAAGTTACCAGTTATACGACTATCACACCCTTCCTTTATAATACGTTGTTCTTTATGACTTTTAATTTGGATAAATGGAATTCACTATCTCCAAAACTTCAGAAAGCAATCAGTGAAGCAAACGAACGGGTCTTTGAAGAAGTGGCCTTGGGGCTATGGGATGATCAAAACGATACTGCCCTTAATTGGGCGGTAACTGAAAAGGGTATGCAAAAAATCGATCTTACCGAAGCTGAGACCCAACGCTGGATTAACCAGGTATCGTCCATCCAGAAAGAGTATGTCGAGAAGATGGACGGTATGGGCTTGAATGGGCAAGAGATCCTTGACACGGTGAAAGAGTTGGCTGACAAGTACAATCAAGAATATGGTTCAAACTGATGGGAGTGATAAGTTTTGGAAAAGTTCGATAATTTGATTGCCAAATCATGCCGGTTAATGGATAAGCTGGCTGGGCTTTGCGTAGCGGGGACCGTTTTTTTAGTGGTCATCAATGTCATAATGCGTACGATTTTTAACCGGCCTTTTTTAGGGACCTATGAATATGTCGGGTTTTCGACCGCGCTAATTGTCGGGTTTTCGTTAGCTTACTGCGCGATAATGGAAAGCCATATCACTGTGGATTTGCTCACCAATCAACTGCCTAACGGAGTCAGGGATGTGGTGGTTAGTCTGGCGGAAGTCATCTCATTCGGTTTCATCGCCTTGGTCACCTGGCAACTTGTTAAATATGCGGGTAGTATCCATTCTACCGGAGAAGTTTCCCCCACGACCGAAGTCCCGCTTTATCCTTTTATCTATCTTGTAGCATTGGGATTTTTAGCATTATCAATGGTTGCATTGGGGAAATCAATCAAATATTTACGAAGAGTGGTTGAAATATGAGTCCGATTACAATTGGGATTATCGCAGTCATTATTTTCTTTATTTTACTCTGTTTACGGGTGCCGATCGCAGTTGCCATGGGACTGGTAGGAGTAACGGGTTTCGCCGTGATGACTTCTTTGAATGCCGCTTATCAGATGGTGGTTACGGAGATCTACTCTACCTTTTCATCCTATACTTTAAGCGTGATTCCGATGTTTGTTTGGATGGGATTTCTCGCCTATTATTCCGGTATCGGCGCCGGTCTTTATGATCTGGCTTATAAGATGATGGGCCATCTTCCGGGAGGGCTGGCCATCGCTACCCAAGGGACCTGTGCTTTGTTCGGGGCGATTTGCGGTTCCAATACCGCAACCGCAGCCACCATCGGAGCGATTGCCCTTCCGGAGATGCGGAAGTACAAGTATAACGACTCCCTGTCCACCGCAAGTGTCGCCGCCGGTGGCGCTCTGGGGGTTTTAATCCCTCCCAGCGTTATTTTTATCGTTTACGGGATCGCCACCGAACAATCCATCGGCCGGCTTTTCGTAGCCGGTATCTTGCCGGGTCTGTTGTTAACCGCGATCTATATGATAACCATCTATTTTTTAACGGTCCGCCATCCCGAACTGGGACCTCCGGGCGCCAAATCCTCCTGGAAAGAAAGGATTGCCGCGTTGCGCGGGGGCCTAATTGAAGTTTTAGTTGTTTTTACTATTTCTTTATCAGGACTTTTTGCCGGTTGGTTTACCCCGACCGAGGCCGGGGCCATCGGGGCCGCAGGCGTTCTGGTCATCGCCTTGCTTGAGAAACGGATGACTTGGGATAAATTCTTTAAGTCATTAGCCGATACTACCAGAACCTCAGCCATGATCATGTTGTTGGTTGCCGCAGCTGTTATTTTCAGCCGTTTTATCGCAGTCAGCCGGTTGCCTTTCGCGATGGCCTCCTGGGCCGGTTCCTTGACGCTACCCCCATTCTTGGTAATGATCATCATTCTGGCAATCTATTTTATCTTGGGGTGTTTTATCGATGCCCTGGCGATGATTTTATTGACGATACCCATCTTTTATCCGGTGGTTGTAGATATTTTGGGCTACGATCCCATCTGGTTCGGAGTAATATCCGTGCTGGTGGTGGCGATGGGTGTAATTACCCCGCCTGTCGGCATGAATGTCTTTATTATCAAAGGTGTGGCCAAGGATATTCCCCTGGAGACTATCTTTAAAGGTATTTGGCCATTTGTCATCGCCTTGACGGTTTGTATTTTATTAATCATTATATTTCCAGAGATAGCGACTTTCTTGCCTTCGTTGATGCATGGAAAGGGATGACCTTTCAACTTGGTCAATCCCGAGTTTTCCAAACATTAAATTTTAGGGCGCCAAAAAACTAATAAACTGAAGCGCTGTTAATACCATTTAGCAGCTAATAATCCCAGATATTCCTTCAAAGCCAAACTTAGGTCATTCAACGCTTGGGATGAGGGGACCAATTGGCGGGGGCTGAACCGGAAGGTTGTATTGGTATGATAAGCGGCGGGATATGGGATGACTTTGATTCCGGCTTTCTCAAACTGTAGGACCGCCCTGGGAAGATGGAAAGCGGAGGTGATCAGGACCGGCCGGCGGAAGTGGTGTTCATGCAATAATTCTTTTACATAACGGGCGTTTTCGGTTGTGTTCAAACTGTTTTTTTCGACGAAAATTTTTTGCTCCGGCACTTTGAGATCCAACAGGATTTGGCGGGCGATTAAACCTTCACAACCTGTGGTTTGATAAACTTGGCCGCCGGATAAAATGATTGGCAGATGAAGTTCATTGTATAATTGAATGCAGGTTAAAAGGCGGTTGGCGGCTATCGGTGATAAATGCCCCTTGGCGTTTAAGTTCGGGGTATCGAGGGTCGCGCCTCCGCCGAGCAGAACCAGAACATCTCCGCTGATTTGGGCCGGAGGCCGATAGTTATTCTCTAAGCGGCGCATTAATAAATCACTTGTCAAGGAAATTGAAGCTAAATACAAGAGAACAGTCGTTCCAATCAAACAAAGAGCGACACGTCGCTGTTTGTGATAGAATTTGATAGATAACAGAATAAAAGCGAGAATGAAAATTCCCGGCGGCAATATGAATGCGGTATAGATAAATTTGATCAAATAAAGCATTGAATTCATCCTTGATTATAGTTTTGTTTATATTATACCCGGAAGACTCTAAATTGGGAAGAAAAAAGCCCGGACTCTTCAGCCCGGGCTTTGGCAAGCTTATAATTTTGGAGCTTTTTCAAGAGCTTTTTCTTTGGTGGGGACGTTTTCCCAGAGGGAAATATCAACCCGCCGGTTAAAACTCCAGGCCGATTCGGCATGGCCCTCGGCGGCAGGGTATTCCTCGCCATAGGCGTAAATGGTTATACGACCTGCCTCGATGCCTTTCTCGATCAAATATTTCTTGATAGTCTCAGCCCTGCGGGTAGAAAGTTTGATATTATAGCCATTGGTTCCTCTTTCGTCAGCATGGCCGCCTAACACGATTTTAAGATCAGGGTTTTCTTTGAGGACAGCCACGTTGGAATCGAGGTAATAAACTTGGTTCGCCCGAATATCAGATTTGTCGAAATCAAAGTAAATTGATTCCAAGTTCTCGTTGGGATCAACCGGTACCGGCTTTTCTTCTACTTTGGGTTCTTCCGGCTTCACTTCCGGCTTGGGTTCGGGCTTTACTTCCTCAACCGGGGCTTTCACAACGATAGCTCCCTTAACAGTGAAAGCTTCAGTTAAAGTTGCCGGTTTTTCCTTTTTGGAAATCGAACCGATATTAACGACTACCAGATCCCATGGGCCTTCGGCTTTGCCTTTTAAATCAACGGTGCAAGTTATTTCGTTTTTAGCAACATTTAAGTTGTTGGCGATGATATCGGGTTGCCCCGATTTGGTAAGTTTGACATAAGCCGATTTATGAAACTTAGCGCCCGTTACAACTATGTTCACCGCTTCAGTATTAAGTCCGGTGTTTGGGGAAACCGAAGCGACCTCGGGAACGGGGCAACCCAGAACGATTGTGCCGAAACTAAGTAATAGTACGAACGAAAGAACCGATACAATCAACAATCTTTTTTGCATTTGGTTACCTCCAAGTTTTTGTTATTTGGTTTGATTTAAAAACATCACCCCTTTTTATCAAATTACCTCAAAGACGGAATATTGGTCAAACCGGGTATAACTCTACAATCGGTACTTAGAA
>JBLNDC010000381.1:0-5008 GCA_050261255.1 Bacteroidota bacterium | reverse complement strand
ACTCCGCCTTCCCCTCCGAAGGCAGCCCGTAATGAAAGTTGCATCTCCTGGTATTTTTTTGCGTCAATAGTGGAAAAGGCGAATAATGCCACAAAAAAACAGAGTACTAAAGTTACCATATCGCCATAGGTTACATTCCATAACGGCGCCCCAGGTGCTGGTTCATCTGGTTTCTTTTTAAGCAATCGATCGCGCCCTTTCATCCCGATCGGCTCGATCGGTTTTTAGGTTTGAGCGCTGGTTTGGCGATAAGAATGCTTTTAGTTTCTCTTCAACGATTCTAGGATTTTCACCGGCTTGGATCGACAAGATTCCTTCGATCATAATTTGCCGTAAAAACATTTCTTCTCCGCTTCGTTTGGAAAGTTTTCCGGCTGCCGGCGTACAGACTAAATTTGCCCAAACCGCCCCGTAAAAAGTGGTGATCAAGGCCACTCCCATTTTCGGGCCGATACTAGCCACGTCTTGAAGATTAGCCAACATTTGAATCAAGCCGATAACAGTACCGATCATCCCAAAACCCGGCGCTAAAGCGGCCCAGGATTCAAAGAACGATTTAACGGATTTATGGCGTTCCTCCATAAAGGATAATTCGATTTCCAGGATATTTCTAACCAAATCCGGATCGGTCCCGTCGACAATCAATTGGATACCTTTTTTTAAGAATGGATCATTTGATTGCTGGATCTCGTCTTCCAGGGCTAGTAACCCTTCTCGTCTGGCTTTTCTGGCAAACTCGACGATCTCTTCGATTGCGCTTTGTGTATCCAAGGGCTTGGCAAAAAAGAGGTGCTTTAATGATTTAGCGCTTTCCTTAAATGCGCTGAACGGATAGTTGACCAGCATGGCCATGATCGAGCCGCCAAAGGTAATATACACCGAAGGCATATCCAGAAAACCCAGTAACGGCCCATTGGCCGCAATACCAGTCGCTAATAATACCAATCCGCCAACTAGCCCTATTAAAGTCGATAATTCCATCAGGCGTCACCTCAAGTAGTACCTTTAAACTCAGTAAACTTTTCCCCGATTGTTTTACGGTACTTGATTATTTTTGCTACCACTTCGGTTATTGATTCCTTCACTACCAATCTTTTGCCGGTGGTCAAGGAAATCACCGTATCCGGTGTGGCTTCGATAGACTCAATTAAGTGAGGGTTAATCCATATTTCCTGATTGTTCAAACGTTTAACCGCAATCATTATTAATACTCCAGCCATTAATCCTAGTCTAAAGCGACTATTTGCACCGGTTATCCCATCTACACTTCGAATTGATTGTGAATATACCGGATTATAATTTATATATCGTCTATAATTCTGTTTTCTTTTAGTACCGGATGGTATTTATTTGATTTTAAGGAATTACATAATTTTCGATCTAAGCTTTGGCTCACAATATATTGATAGATATATCTGGGCTAATCACTATATATTGTGGCCAAAGGATTTATTAAGGTAATTATGCAATTCCCTCATTTGATTATAATAATTGCCCGTTTAAGCCAGCTAATCAACATTTAAAACGGCATTATCTTTATTGTTAAATTTTGGTTAACAATTTGCTTGTTGATTCAAAATAGGGGAAGGAAACCATCCTTCCCCTATTCAATTTAGAATTAACGTTTTAGATTGACTAATTCCTGAAGCATTTCATCGGAGGTGGTAATCACCCGTGAGTTTGATTGGAAACCGCGTTCGGTCATGATCATGTCAGTAAACTCTTGGGAAAGGTCTACGTTGGACATTTCAACCGTACCAGGAGTTATTTGACCACGGCTACCTTGCCCCGCTTGACCAATCTGCGGTTGCCCTGAGTTACTGGACTCCTCAAACATAGTATCGCCGACTCTGGTCAAACCGGCCGGATTGGTAAAGCTCGCGATAGCTAATTGGCCTAGGTTCTGGTTCATCCCGTTGGAGAAAACACCGACGATCCTCCCGGATTTGTCGATATTGAAACCTTGCAGCATCCCCATGGGATAACCATCCTGGAAGGGTGAGTTAAAGTCGGAAATAGCCAACCCATCACTATCCAAAGTGCCGGCATATTGAGTTAAAACGCTAAAATCCGGGGTTATCTCCATCGGTAGAGCTCCATTTTGTGGGTCGTAGGTCAACGTACCTCCGCTTGCTCCAATAAACTGACCTTCACTACTAAAAGATAATGTGCCGTTTCCAATCGGAAATTCATTTTCATCGATCGTCCGCCACCGCCAGGTATTATCCCCAATCTTAATTGCTTCGGTGATGAAGACATGATCCTGACCTAAGGAATCATAAACCCGGGTCATGGTGGTAACCGGTTCTGGAACCTCAATAGTTACCGACGTTTGTTCCCCACCGACCAATATAACATTTTCAAAAGTCGGAGGATCACCGGCGCCAATTGCTACTGCCCCAATAGGCGGAATAGTAATTAAGATACCGTCTTCAGTACGAATTTGAAGGCTACCGCCACCATCCGGAGCAAAATCATGGGTTCCGCCAGCAGCATCCCATTGAATTGTACCACTTCCCCCATTGATAATCGATCCGTCGTCACCCAATGTTATCGTGTAATTAAATTCATCTGGAGGAGTAGTAGCTATCAGTCTGAAGTGAAGCACGCTTATTACTTCTCCATTAAGATTTTGAATTGGAAGATCAAACGATGATTCTTCGCCAGGGGTAGCAGGGACAGCTGGAGGCGCCAAGGCTACCGGAGCCGTGCCATCAGCGATCGTAAGAATATCCGGAGCTCTTTCTACCACCGTAAAGGTTGGTGCCCCCCCCATCAAGTTAGGCGGGTTAATCGTTATATTAGGTCCGGTTACGGTACCATTATCAAAATGCACGACTGTCGCTACTTGTTCCGCTTCGGTAATCCCATTGGCTGCTGTCCAAGTAAAGGTCCCGGTGACGCCGGAGACTATTGCAGTATTCGCGCCGGCGGTCAATGTCCAACGGTACTGATCGGGTACGCCGGTTTCGGTTATTTCATAACTTAGATTGATTGGATTTCCTTGAGTATCTCTTACTGTTCTGTTATAAACCGGTGGCGGGGCGGCAATAACACCGGTAAACCCTGCAAAATCAAACTCCTGTAAAGTCCCAGTCGGATGAGCGGTAAATCCGCCTCCCAAACGCCGGTTTACTTGAGGTGGTTCAATTATGATTGGCTCAGTTCCCGAGGCAGGGGTTACTTCAAAGGCAGTACCGGTATTCATAACTACTCCGTATTCATTGAGGGTAATTCTACCGGTACCGGAACCAGAAGTGATACTTCCAAACTGCGAAGGTACAATCGCTCGGTATTCGTATTCATTGAAACCAACCTCATTAATTTCAAAAGTAATAGTACAACTATTACCCTCGGCATCGGAAACATTCAATTGTTCATACTCTAATTGGATATTGGTGTTTGATGCTAAATTCCCACCGAACTCAATCTGTGTGGTAGCTATTGGTGCGATGGTTTGTCCAACCGGGATCCGGATATTGGTAATAGGTATATTGGTGTTGATGTTTCCGTTAATATCGGCCATCCAGCCTCGGACCATCAAACCGTTAGACGGGTTAACCAAACGTCCGTCCCGTTCCATGTTAAAATTACCGGCCCGGGTGTAATACTGCCGATTACCGTCACTTAGGATGAAAAACCCATCCCCTTGAATGGCGCAATCTGTTATCTTACCGGTATTTTGTAAATTTCCTTGAGTATGCAGTACATCGATACTGGCCAGATTCATCCCTAAACCAACCTGTAAGGCGTTAATGCCGCCACGGTTGGCGTTTGGCGCGGAAGCGCCGCGCAATGTCTGATTTAGGGTATCCTGAAAACTAACCCGGCTGGCTTTATAGCCAACCGTATTCACATTGGCGATATTATTGCCGATGGCGTCCATTCTGATCTGATGATTACGTAAACCGGTGACGCCGGCAAACATCGAACGCATCATAATAAAACGACCTCCTTTTTTAAGGTATGAGGCACGAGGTGCGAGGCATGAGTATTGTAATTACTCATCCTTTCTCCTTATGTCTCCATACCTTACTATCGTTTGAATAGACTTAAGGTAAAGGCCAATATGGTTTTTACTCATGCCTCACGCCTTACTCCTCGTGCCTATTCGCCGCCTCAATCGTTCAGCGGGTTCGGAGGCTTCCTCGAAATCAAGAGGTCCAGCCTCACTGTTTAACAATCACTGCGCTGTCAATGTTGGTAAAGACATTGTCCTTCAAACTACTTTCATCGACCGCTGTAATCACAGTGCGGTTCTTGATACTGACCACTAAAGCCATTTGGTCCATTAAAATTAACGATTCCTTGGCTCCTTTAGCTTCGGCCTTGTTTACCGCATCTTTGAGTAAAACCATTTCTTGGCTGCCCAATGAGAGCTGTCTACTCTCCAAACGTTTCAAAGCGTGGGCCGAAAACTTTATCCCCGTCTGCTCCGCTAGTTGTTCCTGGAAGATGGTTTCGAACCGGGTCCCGGTTTCAACCCCCGTCTTAGCAACTGGTTTACTTGGAGCCGGCGCTATTGGGCCAATCTGTGGCGGCCTGACAACAATTTTTTCGTTCATTCTACTGATTCCTCTTCAGGTACGACATTCCAGATATCTTTCAATTCGATGGCGGTTTTTAAATCGCAAATATCCTTGTATTCGGCTTCGATGTCGTTTCCGTCCTCGTCTTGACCGATTACGATCTTTACGGTTTGAATCCCGTCCCGGCCTTCGCCGATCTTGGCCCCACTAACTTTAACCTCGTATATGACATCAGTCTCAACGCCTTCATCGGTATAATCGCGAATATATACTTTTTTGCCGATTAAAGCTTCGGCTTCGGTCAAAGTTCCTCTTTTCGAGACCAAGCACTCAGGGGTTAAGAGCTTCGTGGCGCTGGTGCCGTTAAGTCCCACAACCATCCTGGCATCAGCGATATATACTTGTCCTAAACCGTCAAGCTCACCTTGATTATTATATTGCCGAGTGTAAACACTTCGGCCCACCAAGGACTTGGCCTC
>JBLNDC010000380.1:0-2888 GCA_050261255.1 Bacteroidota bacterium | reverse complement strand
TATTATGGGCGCTATTACCATGCTTCTGATCGTCGAAGATACCCGGCGCAGCACAGGTTGGGCTTTACCGATTTTGGTCGGGGTCTGCATCCTATATGCTCTATTTGGAGCGTATCTACCCGATCCCTTTGGTCATAGGGGATATTCACTTACGCGATTGATTTCCGCCGAATATATCGGGCTGGATGGGATCTTCGGAACACCGATTGAGGTATCCTCGACATTTATTATTCTTTTCACCATTTATGGGGCAATGCTTGAGTTTTCCGGGGCCGGGAAATTTTTTGTCGATTTCGCGTTGGGGTGTATGGGTAAAAAGCGCTCCGGTCCAGGCCGGGCAGTAACCTTTGCCTCATTTCTGCTGGGGACGGTCTCCGGAAGCGGCGCCGCCACGACTGTCACCTTGGGCGCCGTGGCTTGGCCGCTCTTAAAAAGAGCGGGATATGACCGTGAATCCGCCGGAGGACTTTTGGCTGCCGGTGGAATCGGAGCCATTCTCTCACCGCCGGTTTTGGGAGCAGCTTCCTTTCTGATTGCCGATATTTTAAAAATATCCTATCTAAAAGTGTTAGCTATGGCCAGTATTCCTACCATACTATATTATGTATCAATTTATCTTATGGTTGAGGGAGACGCCAGAAGTTTTGCATTGCAAAACGTAGAAATCGAAACGGTTAATATCCGCCAATTGCTGAAGAAGTATTGGTTCCATTTCGCTTCTTTGCTCAGTATCGTAATTTTGATGGTGGTTGGTTTTTCAGCTAGTTATGCTGTGTTTTACAGCGTATTGATCGCTATTGCGGTAAGTTTTTTTAATAGAGAAGAAGCGTTATACCCTAAAAAGCTGGTTAATGCCTTGGCCGCCGGTACAAAACAGGTGTTAAGCGTGGCTTCAACCTGTGCTTGCGCTGGTATCATTGTAGGAATTCTCAACCTTACCGGACTGGGCCTGAAATTTTCCCAGATTATCTTGAGTTTAGCCAACGGGAACCTTATCTTCACTCTGATTCTTACAGCGGCAATTCTGCTTGTTCTCGGCCTGGCTCTTCCGGTAACCGCTTCCTATATCGTGGCGGCAGTCATGGTAGCTCCCGCTTTAATCCAATTGGGTGTCCCGGAGTTAGCTGCCCATATGTTTATCTTCTACTATTCCGTCTTGTCCGAAGTATCACCCCCGACTGCTCTAGCTTGTTTTGCGGCAGCGGCAATAACCAAAGGCAATCCATACAAAACGATGATGTTAACGATCAAGTACACCTTGCCTGCCTTTTTGGTTCCTTTTGCGTTTACAATGTCTCCGGAAGGCATGGGATTGCTGCTACAGAGTTCAGTACTTAACATTATTGTAGTATCAATTACGGCTCTTTTGGGTGTCTGGGCTTTGGCAGGCGGTATCGGAGGATTTATGTTTGGAACGCTTAACGCGGTTGGTCGTTGCCTAGTGTTCATTTCCGGATTGATGCTTTTTTATGCGGCTAAGATAACTGATATACTCGGTATTGGTATACTGGCGTGCGTAATTATCCACCAGCTTGTTATCAACCGCAGCAAAACTATAACGGTTAATATATAAAATAGTTGTAGGCCGACACCGACAACAAAGCCGTGATAGTTTAGGTAAATTATGAACTGGAGGAAGGTACGATTAATTCGTACACTCCTCCAGGAAGTTCAGATTGGAGAGTATAACATGGAGCAGATAAGTTGCGACGTTTTAATTATTGGGGGAGGCGCTGCCGGTAGCCGCGCCGCCTACGAAGCCAAAAGAACTCATCCGGAATTGGATGTTGTGATTGCGGTGGCTGGAAAATACGGACACAGCGGCAGCAGTACTTTGATTGCTTCCGAAAGTCTAGGAATTAATGCTCCTTTTAATTATATGGACGATGGGGACAGCCCGGATACTTATTATCAGGACATTGTCTCAACCGGAGGAGGGCTGGCAAATCCAAAACTTTGCCGCATTATCGCGGATGAGTCTTGCGCGAGGATCAAAGAGTTAATGGATTTAGGACTTCACTTTGACGGCGAGGCGGGAAAACCCATCCAAAGATTACTTTCAGGGTGTACCAAAGCCAGATCACTCACCTGTGGCGGCTCTACGGGGATGGAGATAGTTACCGTTTTAAAAAAGGCCAATGATATCTTAGGCGTAAAGGTTGTTGAAGACGTAAGAATTGTTGAGCTCATTAAAGATAAATCCGGAGAAGTTTGCGGCGCTTTCGGGTTAATCAACAACAAGGAAATTATCTTTCATACCGGCGCAATTGTTCTAGCCACAGGCGGAGCAGGTAGAATTTTCCGTAAAAACATCAATCCTCCCACTTTGGAGGGGGATGGATGGGCGATGGCTTATGAAAGTGGAGCCAAGCTCGTGAATATGGAATTTTTTCAGGTAGGCCCAGCAGTGGTAAATCAAAATGTTCATTTTATCATTCACAGCCACATGTGGCGTTTAAAGCCCGGACTCACTAATTCCCTCGGTGAGGAATTTCTTTCCCGTTATTGCCCTACAGGGGTGACTCCCAATGAAGCCCTGGATGCTAAGGCGATGTCCTATCCGTTTTCTGTAAGGACAGAGGCCAAATATGTTGATATCGCTATTTTTAAAGAGATTATGGCGGGACGCGGTAGTAAAAATGATGGAGTATATTTTGATGTCACTCATATCGAAAAAGAAGTGCTTCAAGAGCGCGCGCCCATAACCTACCAGACCTTGAAAAAAGCCAGATTGGATTTGGCCAAGGAACGAATCGAATTGGGTTTGGTCGCGCAGAACTTCAACGGCGGAGTAGTAATTGATGAAAACGGTTATACCGGGGTCCCGGGTCTTTTTGCTGCGGGCGAAGTCACCGGCGGCGTTCACGGTTCCGACCGGCCGGGCGGAA
>JBLNDC010000379.1:0-2770 GCA_050261255.1 Bacteroidota bacterium | reverse complement strand
ACCAAGGTTACTGTTGGGTAAAACCGCCGTTGGAGGAGGGCTAATCGAATTCAATCATTTTGAACCTGAAGTGAGAGTAATCAAAAAGGAAACAGCCAATATGGTTCAAAGGATGCTGGCTGCCGTCTTGGAATACGGCACTGGCCGTGAAGGTCAACCGGGTTGTAAAGCGGCCGGCAAAACAGGCACTGTTCAAAATAGCGAAGGGCAGGACCTGCCGGATCATGCATGGTTTGCAGGTTATGCTCCTTTAAGTGAGCCTCAATATGCAGTGGTAGTATTTTGTGAAAAGGGTGCTTCCGGTGGTAAAACAGCGGCTCCGATCTTTCGAAAAATAGTGGATAAAATTACCACCAAATTAGACTAGCACAGGATACCTGGAAAGGACATAGGAATATTGGTACGGAGATTATTTAGCTGCCAATAGGTGACCAATCCGTCAATTCCTATGGAGGTGTCTTGTCTGAATGATTATTCCCATTATTGGGCCGGCATTCCAATTGATAGTAGCCGGTTTTTATTATCTTTTCGGGTATATTTCCAATAATAATGTTTTTCCACTACCTTTATCGGAAGAGGAAGAAAGCGCGCTTTTAATTAAGTTAGAGCATGGGGATGAAGAGGCGAGAAATATTTTAATCGAACGGAATCTGAGATTAGTGGCGCATATTGTTAAAAAATTCGACAGCACCGGTGAAGATATTGACGACTTGATCTCCATCGGAACGATTGGATTAATCAAGGGAATTGGGACCTTTAAGCGAAACCGTAACACTAGGTTAGCGACTTATGCCGCCCGTTGTATTGAGAATGAAATTTTAATGCATCTGCGAAGCATTAAGAAGAATAAAAACGACCTTTCAATCTATGATCCGATTGGCACCGACAAAGAAGGTAACGAAATTACCTTGATTGACATTTTGGATACCGGAAACGAAGTAGTTTCGGATCAAGTGGAAACCTTGCTTGAAGAGGAGAAACTCAGAGAGAGATTAAATCAGCTTAGCAAAAGAGAAAAGAAAGTGATTGAGCTAAGATATGGACTTAATGACGGCATCAATAAAACCCAGCGGGAAATCTCTAAAATGCTCGGCATATCCCGCTCTTACGTATCACGGATTGAAAAAAAAGCTTTACGAAAGCTTTTTTGCGATTTAGCGGCAGCTAATGGAGAAAACAATTCTTAGACGGATTTATTTTTAAACCATTATTTTCCAAGAATAAATCTTACTATAAGGGTTAATCTATACTCAGAGATTTGTAGTAGCCGAGGCGCAGATTGATAACGGCCTTGCCCCAGAGGCTGAAAGGTCGTTATCAGTCGAGCAACTGATCGATATGGGTCCGTAGAGTTTGGATTCATATCGGTCTGAGCGCAGATTGTCATAGGTGGGCCAACTTATTACGGCGGTTGAAGAGATCGTCGTGGTAGGGAAACTTATCTATGGCGGTCGAGCCCAGATTGTTATCAGAGCGAAAGGGTTTGCTTGCAGTCGAGAGATTGCAGGTAGATCCCCAAGTTTTGATAGCAGTCGGTCAAAGGTTATCGTAGTACGTGTAATGGGTGTTCGTAGCCGAAAGGTTGCGGGTATCCACGCAACGTGGTGCGGTAGCCGGAGATAAGGTTACTGCAAGTCTCTTCTTATATTTAAAGATACCAACCAAGGCTAAATTGAAAGTGTTAACCAACATTATTTAAAGCTTTTTAGAAAATACCTTTAGAATGTAAATCTATTTTATAGTATTCGTCGATTTTGCCAAAATTTACTCAATTAATCCTTAATTGGAGATTTTGTCTATTTCCATTAATCGGTTATAATATTTATACAGTCCCTCTTTGTACGGATAAGTTCGTGAAGGGACTAGCGAGCATTTATTTGACGCTGGCGCCGGTGGACGGGTAAATGCTCAACCCCGTGGCGGAATATCTAGCCGGCTTTCCAAAATGGGGAGTTTGACTTCTTTAAAGGTTTTGGTTTTAGGTTTTACAAATGTTTTATTTGCTTCAAATGTTTGTCATATACCACCCTTAGGGTGGTTATTTTTTTATCCGAGAATAAAGATCCCTCTAAATCTTTTAAAGATTAAGATTAAAAATCGTAAAACAATTTAAAAGTTTATATAAATAAAAATAGCTTGTAATTTAATAATATTTACTGGTAAAATATTTATAGTAAAATTATTCAAAATAATGGATTAAAAGTTTCTTTTATCAAAAAAATGTAAATATTTAGAAACATGGAGGGTGTTTATGAAACGAGTCGAAGTGTTGAATCACAAGGGCAGAGAAATTGTGTACCTTGATTTTTCAAATTTAGAAATCAAAGACTGGGATGAATTTAAAGCAACAATTGAAAATGCCAAAAATGTTATTAAAAACTATCCTCCCGCTTCAGCGTATACTTTGGTGAATTTTACAAATTTACGTTTTAGCACTCAATTTCTCGCTGAACTAAAGGAATTGACGTTTCATAATAAACCATATGTTAAGAATGGAGCAGTATTTGGTGTCCAGGGACTTCAAAAAGTAGTTTTCGATGCGGTAATGAGAATTACAGGGAGAGACTTACCGATTTTTAATAGTAAAGAAGAAGGAATGGATTGGTTAAGTACCGTTTGAACTTTTTCTATAAGGGTATTATTATCAAAGAAGCCTCATCTACGGAAGAATTGAGACTTCTTTTATTTTTAGATCTATCTAGAAGGTGTCATAGCTGCTTTGTCGATCCACGTCAACTTATTTTCATTATTCGCTTGGGTCAACAGGAGG
>JBLNDC010000378.1:0-2923 GCA_050261255.1 Bacteroidota bacterium | reverse complement strand
CATCTCGCGCGATTTGCGCCTTTAAAGCCTCCGGTCCCGCAAAACGGTTTTCCGGCCTAATAAACCTCAAAAATTCAACCCTTACAATTTTCTGGTACAGATTAATTTCAACGTCGAAAAGATAGACCTCTACTAATGGATGGGATTTGCCAAAAGTAGGTTTGATCCCCACATTGGCAACACCGAAATAAAAACGGTTTTCAAGGGAAAGCTTAACCAAATATACACCGTAACAGGGTAATAAATATTCAGGTTTTAAACTGATATTGGCGGTGGGGTAACCTAATCTTCTACCGAGTTGTTCTCCTTTAATAACTTCACCTTCAATCATAAAATTATACCCCAGCATCCGGTTGGCCTGTTCGATCCGGCCTTCGGCTAAAAGTTGACGGATTCTGGAACTACTGATAACCTCTCCATCCTCTTGAACCGGGGCCACTCTTTCTAAAATAATTCCAGCCTTATCAGTCATCCGTTTCAACAACTGATGTTCTCCCCTTCCTCCCGATCCAAAATGAAAATCATGGCCAATTACTAAGGCCTTAATATTTAACCCTTTGACCAGCCAAGTTTCAAAGAAAATTTCCGGTTCCATATCGGCCAAATTTTGAGTGAACTCAACCTCTAAAAGAGCGTCCACCCCTTGTTCAGCTAAAAGCTCCCTCCGGAATAAAGGCTTATTCAATAAAAACGGGGCTTCTCCAAATAAATTCTCAGTATGATTGGCAAAGGTCAAGGCAATAGCAAAACTGTTGAGTTCTTGCGCTAGGTCCAAAGTCCGTCTGATGATTGCTTGATGCCCGCGGTGGACACCGTCGAAATTACCGATAGTCACTACCGAACTCATTTTCAATTTATTAATTTCCTGTCTGGCCTGTAAAATAGAATTCCAGATTTTCATGAGCGCTCCATTATCAATTATGTAATATTATTAAGTTGAAGATAGAAAATAGAAGATAGTCGTCCACGTCAACCTCCTGTTGATCCAAGCAAAATTATGAAAATAAGTTGACGTGGATCGAAAAGCATCGAAAGCATTTTCTAAGTAGAAGACAGAAGTGTCAGTAAGGTTTCGCGGATTTGCTGAAATAAGTCTAGTCATGCACAAAGATAAATAGTTGCACCTAATAAAATTTACACTGCGAAGCATTAACTTAAACCCGCTTGTTCATGGTTTCTGTATTCTATTGTCAGCTCAATCGTAGCGAAATACTTTGACGGGTTGCCAAAATTGGTAAGACCCATTATCTTTCAGGTTTAATATTGCAACGGTTTTCTCAGTCCCTTTTTCAACGGCTTTCACTATACTTCCGATAATATTAACCTCGCTATATTTATTTAAAGATAATTTACCCCCGTTTTTTACTTTTTGAAGATCGCTGTCATCCGGATAGATTGAGGGTAAATGACTTAACACTTTTGATATTGGTATTATCAATTCTTCTACACAACCGTTGTTAACGCATTCACTGACCTTTTCCACGGTAACAGCATTATCCAATCGGAAATTCCCGGATTGGATACGCAGCAAGCTACCCATATGCGCCCCACAACCCAATTTATTCCCTAAGTCATCGATTAACGTCCTAATATATGTACCTTTAGAGCAAATAATTTTAGAGATAAAGCGTTCCCTAAATCTAAATCTACTTTTAGGGTTTTCAATCGTCCAGCTATGAACGGTAATAGGACGCTCATTACGTTCTACCGTGATACCCTGACGCGCTAAATCATATAACCTTTGCCCATGTAGTTTGACTGCTGAATACATTGGCGGTTTTTGCCGTATATTTCCGATAAATTCAGCAATTGTTTCTTGAATTGCATCAATTGATAAATTGGTCTCAAGATGCTCCATAACCACTTTTCCGGAAGCGTCTTGGGTATCGGTTCGTTGGCCTAGGATTATCTCGGCCTGATATACTTTGACTGATTCATCCAAAAAAGAAAAAGAACGGGTGGCTTGGCCCAGCCCCACCACTAAAACACCTTCCGCATCCGGATCTAAAGTGCCGGTATGCCCAATCTCCGTTTGCTTTAAGATCCGTCGCAGTTTGGCGATTACTTGATGAGAGGTTAAACCCCGCTCCTTATTGATTATTAAAAAACCGTGCCACATGTTTAACGGGCCCCATAATATTCGGCGACGAACTTTAAAACGTCCTTAACAACTTGGTCGACCGGTCCGTTAATAGTACAACCGGCAGCTCTGGCATGACCGCCCCCGCCGAAATAAGCCGCCAATTTACTGACATCCACTGCAACCGATGATCTCCAGCTCAATTTGATTTCATTAGGGCGTAATTCTTTAAATAAGATCCCGATCTCCACTCCTTCAATGGATCGGGCATAATTCACAAAACTCTCGGTCTCTTCATTTTCAACTTGAAATTGGCTTAACATTGGTTGGTCCAGGACCATCCAAGCGACTTTACCGCCAATGCCCACTTTCAAAGTGCATAATACTTCTCCTAGCAACCGGATGGAGTTAAAACTCTTTTGTTCATGTACTTGTTCGGCTAACTTGGCTGGTTCGACTCCGTACTCCTTAACTAGCAGCGAAGCCAGTTCTAAGGTGAAAGCGGAAGTGTTTGAGTAACGAAAAAATCCGGTATCCGTAGCCACCGCTGTATATAAAGCGGTAGCAATTGCCCGGTTTAACGAAATGCCGGCATCGCTAAACAAACGGTATAAAACTTCTCCGGTTGCCGCAGCCTGAGAATCAATGATATTTAGATTTCCAAATCCAGTATTAGTAATATGGTGATCAATGTTGATAACGGTTAATTCTGGTAGATCCCATGTTTCGGGTTCAAGAGCGCAACGATCCTTCTCAGCGCAATCAACTAAAATCAAAACCTCCGGTGTTACCGAATGGTCCCTTTCCTTTTTAATCAACTCACTTCCTTCAAGAAACAGGTAT
>JBLNDC010000377.1:0-3359 GCA_050261255.1 Bacteroidota bacterium | reverse complement strand
TCAATCCTTCAAGATTTTGCGGAACCGGCAACGCACAAAGTTCACTTAAGGATGGATAGATATCGACATATTCCACCAATGCTTTGGTCCTTAGCTTTAATTCCTCCATTCCTGGAACGCTGATGATCAAAGGCACGTGAGTATCGTTTTCAAAATTGGTATGTTTGCACCAGCTGCCGTGCTCTCCCAATTTCCAACCATGATCGCCCCAGAGAATGACGATAGTCTCATCCCTTAATCCCAGTAGGTCCAACTCATGCATCAATCTTCCAATCTGGGCATCGGTATAACTAACACAAGCGAAATACCCATGAATCAATTGTCGCGACTGTTGCTCAGAGAGTGGACCTTGTTCGGGATTCCGTAATAACTGCGTAATTCGCCAAAGTCTGTCAATGAATATGGAGTTACATTTTCCGGAGGAAAGGGGTTATTGGCCAAAGGCAAGGTTTCAGGATCGTATAAATCCCAATACTTCTTTGGCGCATTAAATGGCAAATGCGGTTTTAAAAATCCCACGGCCAAAAAGAACGGCTTCGATTCCTCCTTCAACCGGCGCAACCGTTCAATGGCATATTCGCAGTTCTTACCGTCCGCATAACCGTCGTCGTTGATATCGGGCGCTTCAAACGGCGGACCGATCCGCCCTCCCTGATGAGTCCGGTATTGCCCGGTTTTCACAATCGCCAGCGACTCTTCGGTGGCATAACTCAAGGCTTTGGCGCGAAACTGAGGTTCGCTCCAACCCACAGGGTCATCCTGAAGATGGTGATAGATCTTGCCGATGGAAATTGTTTGATAGCCATTTTCTTTGAAATGCTGGGGCAGGGTCCGGATCTCCGGCAAAACGCTTCTCAACGGAGTCTTCAGATCATAAACTCCGGTGGTATCAGGACGCAATCCACTCAGTAAACTGGCGCGAGATGGGGCGCAGACCGCCTGTTGACAGTAGGCGTTTTCGAAAACGATCCCGTCCTGGGCCAGGTTATCAATGTTTGGTGACTTTACTATTTTATTGCCATAACAGCCCAATTGGAGGCGAAGGTCGTCCACGGCGATGAATAATACGTTCATTTTCCGCTTTGGACGGACGAATTTCCGCTTTTTTTTAGCGGTTTTATTTTTGCGCGTCTCAGGCAAGCCCGTAACGGAGTCTTCAAAATCAGGAGCGGCTAGTATGGATTCCATGCTAAATCCATTACCTTGCCATGTTTGATAATTGAACCCCCCTTTAGGACCTAAAGGGGAAAACCCTAAAAATATTATAGCGAAACAAAGCAACAGATAGACTAGAGATCTAACCGGCATTGGCAATCCTCCTTATTCCCGTTCGTCATGAGTTTAATTCTTAATATCTACTGCAGCTTCGTTCTTTGGTTTTTTACGTTTTTTCTTCAAATCTGACGCTGACTTCTCATTACTAACTGGCTTCTTCCTTCCATACCCTTTCGCCAACTCCTGACGGCAACGAATTTCAATCCGGTCAGGCTCTTCACCTAATACCCGGATCAATTTAGCGTGCATTTCCCTGACTTTTGGTTGCCACTGGGCAAGCTTTGCCAAATTATGAAATTCGCCCGGATCTTGTGTTAAATCATAGAGTTCGGCTTCGCCGGGATGTTCTTCGTCAAACCGGTTATGATATACGTATTTAAAGCTGCCTTCCCGGTACATGGTGAATCCCGAAGCAATATTATGGGCGTAGTACTCACTGACTGCCCAGTTTTTCCATGGAATTTTTTCGTTATCCAAATAGGATAACATTGAATCCCCATCCCAATCTTGAGGCTTTTTCGCTCCGGCGATCTCCGCTAAAGTGGCTACCAGATCCAAATGAGAACAGACTCCCTGACGAACCTGACCACCGGGCCAACGCTCCGGATAACGGATGATCAAAGGCACCCGAGCGCTTTGTTCATACATAGTGTTCTTCCACCACATACCGTGGTCTCCTTTATTTTCACCATGATCACTGGTGTAGACGATCACGGTATTATCGTCCAACCCGCATTCTTCAATGGATTTTAGCAGACGCCCAACTTCACTGTCCATCCATTCAGTCAATGCCCAGTACAGTTCCCGCCCTTTTTGAACAGTTGCCGGATCTTGATCTATATAACCAAAACCTCGCCTTAGTTGTTGATAATTGGTGGTTTGCTGTTCCAAAAAACCGGCGGGAATTAACGGCATTGGTACTTTTCCTTGATAATGACGGTATAATTCTTCCGGCGCAATTAACGGAAAGTGCGGCGTGATATAACCAATCTGGAGATAAAAAGGTTCTTTTTGACCGACCTGTTCCTTTAGAAAACGGGTCGCTAATTCAGTAACTTTCCGGTCATATTTCATCCCGCCGGAAGTTTCGGCAGTGTAAAACGTAGCGGTCCGCTCCTGCCAGCTTTGTAAATCAACTTTTTTGTCATCGTAAGAACGCCTCTTCCCGGTACCAGTCTTAAAATCTTTATTAAAAGAACCGACTTCAGTAAACCCATATCGTTTCGTGCTATCAAAATGCATCTTCCCGCAAAGGTAGGATTGATAACCAGCTTCATTGAGCAACCTAGGCAAAGACTGAATCAAATCATCCTCAATCCAGCAACTGTTATTCCAAGCACTGATCCGGCTGATAAATTTACCTGAGGTAAAGGCGTTCCGCGCCGGAGCGCAAAGCGGTGAAGCGGTATAACAGGCATCAAACCGGATCCCCTCTCGGGCCAGCTGGTCCAAATTAGGAGTGCGAACGATTTTATCACCATAACAACCAGTGACTCCGGGATCGTGTTCATCGGTCATGATCACGATGATATTGGGACGACGGGTAGGGCCGTTAGCGTTAAGCTTCGGTATTTCCACAAAACTGTTCTTTTTTAAGCCAGCCTTTCGATCTTCGGCCAAAATAACCGGCTCATTCTGGGGCAAAGCTAATAAAAAGCTTAGTAGCAATCCAGATACTAATGATATCCCAAACCTGGTTTTTATCTTCATATCCATCACCTAAAAGGCACGAGGCTTTAAGTTTGAGGCAATAGTCTTAATTGTTCAGCCTTTGTCGCCTTTTTTCATCCTTTCGACTGACTGGCATCTAAATTCAGTCGCTTGATTCAATAGGTCTATCCCACCTTTAAAAGCAGTTAATTTACTTTATTAAACAAACATTAATTAAAAGATTTCAATATGAAAACCTATAATATCTTATCGGTTATTATTCAATATTTTAATAGATAGCTAAACCGGATTGTTTATCGCTAAAATGTGTTAAAATTAAATAGTTGATAATTTATCTTCATTACAAGGAGACTCATAATGCCTCCCCTATCTCTCATGATTAAACCCAGTTCAAGCTCTTGCAACTTACGTTG
>JBLNDC010000376.1:0-4650 GCA_050261255.1 Bacteroidota bacterium | reverse complement strand
GAGCCTAAAGCTATTAGTTTTAATAATCAAATTTATATAGCTCCGAGAGCTTTGGTTAATTATTTTGGATTTGAAGTTTTCTTTAATGATGAAACTCAAACTTTTTCAATAAAAACCGAGGAGCGAACCATCGAAATTGCCAAAAATGAACCCAACTTCGTTTCAATTGACGGCTTAGCCAAAATTTCGTTGCCATTAGCACCGATTGTTTTTGAGGATGAACTTTATTTCCCGCTTCATATTTTTCGTAGCTTATTAAATTTGAACTTTACCTATGATTCTAAAGAGCAAATTATATCATTGTCTTAGTTGTTCACTAAATGCCGAAAGCCTAGAAAGGTCTAAGCCAGCTGTCTATTAAACTGTAAATTTAGTGGGTATGAAATTTGCGTAAGTCATATTTTTAAAAGTCATCCCATAAGTTTTATTAAAAACTGGGGGTGGCCGTCAATGATCCAAAATGAAAATTCTTTTCCTCTCCGTTCGATGATTTATGGTAGTTTTATAGTAATCGGTATTGTAACTGTTTTAGCGCTATTTATTACTGTATTAACCCAATTTGGCTGGACTGGGACGATCTATTGGTCGGAAAAGTTGTTTTTAGTCTTAACCTATTTCGGGGTTACAACCGGCTCTATAATGGCTGGCTTTCGCAGCCGTGAACAAGGATGGTTAACCGGTTTGGGCACAGGTATTCTCAGTTCGGTTTGGTTGCTAATTTTGGCTTTTATAATCGGAGATACCATTCATTGGGGGTTTTACCTTACTAAGTCTTTAATTAGCGGATTCATTGGCACTTTTGGTGGAATCATCGGCGTAAATTTAGCTGCAAATCGTGTTTAGCAGGATTTTTTAGTAAATAGAAGAATATATGTACGGATGATTGTGGTTAGTGAGATTTTTTTGGAGAACAAGGATGTCAAAAATAAACCTAAAGTACGTTCTCTTTTCTTTATTGATTCTGACTCTGTTTTATATTTTATTGAATTTTATTACCATTAATAGTCCGGCAGGCAACCACTTATATTGGGCGGTATTTACGACCATAACCATAGTGGTTTTTTTTACTTTCTTTTTGGTGTCGGAATGGAGATCTAGAGGATTAAAGAATAAGATCCGCAAATTAAATATGGATTTAAATAAAGCGATCTTCGATATTATGGCTTTGTTTGAATTTACCAATGTATTAGGCAGCGATCTCCGTTTGACTCAAATGATGGAATTAATGGTTGATACTATTAAGCGAATTCATTTTTATGATGGATGTTGTTTGTGCTTTTATAGCGAGCAGCATCAGTCTTTTTCCATTGAAGTTAACCGGGGTTTTCCAGAAAAGCTGAATAAAACCAATTTATTGGTGAGAGATTTACCCGGCGAATCGTTAGTTAAATCCGGACAAGCATTTATAGTTAATAACATTGATGAGGAATTTTCCAACTCAAAAATTAAAGAACCTCAGATACGGGAGTTGTTAGGCGAATTTAGTTCCTTTGTCTTTTTACCGCTAATGGTGGATAGGAAACTAACCGGTTTATTAGTGTTGGCTAAATATACCGAAGCAGCATTTGAGCCTGAGGATCTACGATTGCTACTAATCATTTCTAATCAAGCCGGACTAGCCATTCAGAATCGGCGTCTCTATGAACAAGCCTATTATTCGGCAATTACTGACGGATTAACCGGAATATACAATCAAAAATACTTTCGGGAACAGCTGGATTTTCAATTGGAGAAAGCCAAAGAGTATGGTTTTAAAATCTCATTGATTTTAATCGATATTGATCATTTTAAAAAATTTAACGATACATACGGCCATCAAATCGGCGATCGAGTCTTAAAGGAAGTTTCTAAGGTTATCCAGGATTGCGTTAACCCCGATAGCTTGGTGGCCCGATACGGCGGAGAAGAGTTTGTTGTGATTTTACCTGATACATCAACCAAGGACGCGTTAATACTAGCCGAAAAAATTCGATCGTCGGTTGAAAGCAAAAAAGTAAAAACTAGAGAATATTCAGATCTTCATGTTACAGTTAGCCTAGGGCTAGCGACTTTCCCAGACCATATTAAAAATATGGGACGTATGGTAGTAGAATTAATCGATCGGGCCGATGAAAATTTATATACCGCCAAAAACACCGGCCGTAATCGTGTCTATGCATCCGATTTTACCTCGAAAAGTTAAAAAAACCATTGAATCCTTAATTGACAAAACCATCTATCTCAGCTATACTATAATAGTAAAAAAACAGGGGAGTAGCTCAATTGGTAGAGCGGCGGTCTCCAAAACCGTAGGCTGCGGGTTCGATTCCTGTCTCCCCTGCCAAAACATTTCGGTCTAGCAAACCGATTTTTTTATGTCTATCTGTTAAGGATTCTTTTACAATGGAGGCAAACCACTGATGAATAACGTTCAAGTTCCCGCGGGAATTTCCAATCGTCACGTACATCTTAGCCAATCGGATCTCGAGGCTTTATTCGGTAAAGGTTATGAATTAACCCAAAAGAAAGCCCTTTCCCAACCAGGGCAATATGCTGCTGAAGAAACCGTTACTTTGATTGGGACCAAAAAGAGTATTCCCAATGTAAGAATCCTTGGACCGGTCCGTCCGCAATCCCAGGTTGAAATCTCGCGGGCCGACAGTTTTGTACTTGGAATCACGGCCCCGGTAAGAGATTCAGGTTCAATTAGCGGCACTCCGGGTATTATTCTCGAAGGTCCTAAAGGTAAAGTCGAATTGAAAGAGGGAGTAATTATCGCCCAACGCCACCTTCATTTACATACCGATGAAGCCCAAGAATTGAATTTAAAGAATGGCGATTATATTTCAGTTAAATTCGATGGCGAACGGAGCGTTGTCTTTAACAACGTTTTAGTTAGGGTCAGCCCGAAATTCGCTAAAGATCTGCATCTCGACATTGATGAAGCCAATGCTGCCGCTATCTCCAACGGTGATCTCGGTACAATTATCCGCTGACTTAAAAATAAAAAATATTGTGAAGGTAAGCTAAATGCCGTTGTATGAATTTAAATGCCATGGATGTGGCCATGAATTTGAGGAACTTTGTCCGTTGGGCAGTACTTCCTGGCCATGCCCTCAATGCCATTCTTTGAATACTATTCGCAAAATTTCAAAATTTTCCGCTAAAAGTACCGGCGAAAACGGGACGCAAACCATTGCCGGGAAAAAATGCGGTTCTTGTCATGGTAGTAGCTGCAGTGGTTGTCATTAAAAAATGAATATAACCCAGAAAAATTTCAATATAAGTAAATATGTATTATTGTCTGATATATCATTCTGTGTTATAGTATTAGTAATTCCAATGATATTTTTTAATTAGAAGGGGGTAATATCATCTAATGGCTAAAATGTATTATGACCAAGATGCTAACTTAAGTTTGCTACAAGGGAAAAAAATCGCAATAGTCGGATATGGCAGTCAAGGACATGCTCACGCTCAAAATCTTCGCGATAGCGGTTTATCCGTGATCGTTGCCCAACGTCCCGGCGGTGACAACTATCAAGCGGCGGTTAATGATGGTTTTACACCGATGTCCGTGGCCGACGCCGCCAAAGAAGCCGATGTAATTCAAATCTTACTACCGGATCAAACTCAAGCCAGTGTATATAAAAATGAAATCGCTCCGTATTTGACTTCGGGAAAAGTATTAATGTTCGCTCACGGCTTTAACATTCATTTTTATCAAATCGTTCCACCCAAAGATGTTGATGTGGTAATGGTGGCTCCGAAAGGACCGGGACATCTGGTCCGTCGGGTTTACACCGAAGGTGGCGGGGTTCCGGCATTAATCGCAGTGCATCAGGATGCTTCCGGAAAAGCCAAAGATATCGCCCTGGCTTATGCGAAAGGTATTGGCGGCACTCGAGCCGGAGTATTGGAAACCACCTTTAAAGAAGAGACCGAAACGGATCTTTTCGGAGAACAAGCAGTATTGTGCGGCGGTTGCGCTGAGCTGGTCAAAGCTGGTTTTGATACCTTGGTTGAAGCCGGATACCAACCGGAGATCGCTTATTTTGAATGTTTACATGAGCTTAAATTAATTGTAGATTTAATGCATGAAGGCGGCATCGCCAGAATGCGTTATTCAATCAGCGACACTGCCGAATACGGCGATTTCATGGTTGGAAAACGAATTATCAACGAAGAGACCAGGAAAGAGATGAAGAAAGTCCTTCATGAAATTCAAACCGGTCAATTTGCACGCAATTGGCTCCTGGAAAATCAAGCCAATCGCCCGGTATTTAACGCTATACGAAGGATTGAAGCCAACCATCCGATTGAAGTTGTTGGAAAGAAGCTCCGCGATATGATGAGTTGGATTAAGAAGAAGTAATGTAAGATTCATCTTAATTGAAACCATCCTCTCTAACCGGATTGAGGGTGGTTTTTTTGTTCAAGACTTAAAATTTCATAACTGAAAATGAATACGGTAAAAGCGTCACAATAACTTTTTTAAGATACTGAATGTTCCAAACCTGAACTCTTTTTTATTACCACCAGCCTATATTTATCTAAGTTTAGGGAAATATAAATAAAAACTATTTATTTGAACTGAAATTCAATGAAGTTTTATTCAACCGGGAGGAATCTTAATGAGTGAAGAAGGCCGAAAAGCAAGTATTAAAAGCC
>JBLNDC010000375.1:0-3439 GCA_050261255.1 Bacteroidota bacterium | reverse complement strand
AAAAATCAGCTTGGCTTATCTCAAGGTCAAAGACCTTTCCGGGATTGAAGAGACCATCGGATTATTGAGCAAGGAATACCGGCGCTATACCGTAAGAGAACCTTTTTCCAAAGCCGAGATCAAACGGCAGACCGAATCGGTCACCACTCCCTTTATCATCATGGTGTTCCTGGTATTATTCATAAGTGTCTTCATCATCTATTCCTCGTTTAAAGTCATTACCAGGGAAAGATTGCCGGTGATCGGGACCTTTCGGAGTATCGGGGCCACCCGCAGAACCACCGATATCGTGTTATTCGCCGAAAGTTTATTATATGGCTTTATTGGCGGTGTTGGCGGGTGTTTATTGGGAATCGGAGTTCTCAAATTAATGGCGGTGGTAATGACCCCCAATTGGCTCTCCGGGGTTAAAAGTTCGGTCCAATATAGTCCTTGGCATCTAGGGGCCGCATTCGTGCTGGCGCTGGTTTTGCCGTTTATCGGTTCCTGTTTGCCGATAGTCAAGATTTCCCGAATTCCGGTCAAGGATATTATCTTAAATACCATGGAAAAGCCGGAACGGAAAAGATCATTCCGTTGGCTGGCGGGGATTATCTGTTTGCTGACGGCGGTTATTCCTCCTTTTTTCGCTCCCAAAGAAATGGCGCTAATCATTGATGTCATCGCCATACTGGCGGCGGTCGCGGCGGCGGTATTTTTGGTCCCCTATATTACAGCCGGATTTTTAAAAGGATTCGAAAGCATTTATAGTTCCTTCTTGGGCAATGAAGGCGTCCTAGCGGCCAAAAATTTACGGGAGAACAAGAGCATTCTCAATAACATTTCCCTGCTGGCCATCGGCATCTCAAGCCTCTTGTTGATCAATACCATAAATTTTAGTGTGATCAAAGAAATAGCCAACTTTTCCAAGGACGGGACTTTTGATATCTGGATGTGGCATAATCAAGCCAACCGCAGGTTCGAGGCGGTCCTGCGCAGTATCGACGGGGTCAAGGGAGTTTATGGGGTTTACGTTGCAAACCAGATTGAGATTGACGGTTATAAGGACAAAATCAGCCTGATCCATGGGGTCAATCCCTACCGGCATCTCGACTATTGGAACTTGAACATCGAGGGCGATCGGGAACGAGTAATGCAGGACTTGGATGCCGACCGTAAAATATTGCTCGCCCATATTCTCAAAGATAAACTTGGGGTCGAAAAGGGCGACTTTTTAACCTTGAATTTGGCGCGGGGCAAAAGGACCTACCAAGTTATCGGTTTTTTTGATTCCTTAATGTGGGGCGGCAACTATGCGTTGGTCTCAAGCAGATTTTTAAAACTCGACATGAATCAGGAGCATTACGGTACCCTTTTCCTTCAGATTTCCAAAGATCCTAACCTAGTGGCGGAGACTCTTCAAAAGCGGTTCAAAAAGGACCGGCCTTGGGTGCGGACCATGCGTCAAATAAACGAAGAGGACTTACGGGCCAATCGGCAATTGTTCGTTATTTTGCAAGGTTTTTCGATTATGACCTTGATCATCGGCGTCTGCGGCGTCTTCAATAATTTAGTCATCAGTTTCATTGAGCGGAAGCGTTCCCTAGCCATGATGCGCTCGGTGGGAATGAGCCAAAAACAAACCGTCAAAATGATTCTAATCGAATCGTTGACCGGGGGCGTCATCGGCGGCAGCGTAGGGATACTTACCGGGACATTGTTAATTTCCATCGTACCGTTTTTATTAAAGGCCATCAATAAAGTGGTCCCGATTCATTATTCCCTAAAGGAATACTTAATTTCCTTCGGCGCCGGCATTTTGATAACGGTGGCGGCTTCAGTCGGACCCGGCCTAAAATCGTCGCAAATGAATATTATCGAGGCAATCAAATATGAATAGAGGTGAGCCGGGAATGATCAGACCGGCGGTGGAAACCGTTAACCTTTGGAAAAGCTTTCAACTGGGCGAAGTCGAAGTGGAAGTTTTAAAGGATATCACCATTACCATCACCAAAGGCGAGTTTGTATCGATTATGGGGCCTTCCGGTTCCGGTAAAAGCACCTTGTTGTATCTCATCGGGGGCTTGGATAAACCCACTTCGGGCAGTATCAGGATTAACGGCAAGGAATTGGCGAAGATGCAAGATGAGGAAGAAAGTCTGCTCCGCCGGAGGGATTTGGGGTTTGTCTTTCAGTTTTACAACCTGATCCCCAATTTAAATGTGGCTGAGAATGTAATGTTACCGGTGTTGTTGGATGGCAAAAATTTAAAACGGGAAGAGGGTAAACTGGAGCAAATCCTCGAGGATGTCGGACTTAGCGACCGGCGGCATCATACCCCCAGGGAACTCTCCGGCGGCCAGCAGCAACGGGTGGCAATCGCCAGGGCTTTGATTAACGAGCCCGAGATCATTCTGGCGGATGAACCAATCGGCAACCTTGACAGTAAAACCGGGACCGAAATCATGAAACTATTGAAACGGATCAATCGGGAACGGGGCAAAACCATTATTCAAGTCACCCATTCGGAGGAAGCCGCAGCCTATGGCGATCGGATCATTCAGGTGCGGGACGGAAAGGTATGGGATGGAAATGAAAGTTAATTTACGGATAATAGCGGTTTTAATGCTATGTGGTTTGTTGGCGATTAGTAGCGGCTGTAAAAGAGAGGCCGAGAAAGAACCTGCCGCATCCGTTGTCAAGGCGGAAGCTCCGAAGATTGTCGAGGCCTTTGGAGTCGTCAGGGCCAGGGATTATAAGGATATCAATCTGGACTTTTTAGCCCAGATTGTGGAGGTCCCGGTGAAAGACGGCCAAAACGTTTCTTTGGGCGAACCGCTGATCTACTTAAACACCAATGATTACCAAGCAATGATTAAAAATAAAGAAAACGAATTGAATTTGGCCAGGTTCGAATTGCTGAAAATGAAAAAAAATCTTCAAGACGCGAATGTTGCTTATAATAAAGCAAGGCGTCAGTTGGCCGATAAGGAAAGTTTGTATCAAGAGGGAATTATCTCAGCAAAGGAATTGGATGACTTCCGGGATTTCGTGAAAGAGAAAGAAAAAGAGGTTACCAATATCAATCCTTTGTTGGAGCAAGTCCCCGGAGTGAACGGGATTGACGTTCAAGCGGAAAGAGTCTCCGTTTTGGAGTATGATTTGAGGCGGATGAAGAACAAATTGAACCAAAGCTTCTTAAAAGGAAATGTGATTGTATCCGACTATTCCAAAGCGGTGGTCTACGAAATTTCTTGCGCCGCCGGCTATACCGTCGGTGTAGGCGAGAATCAACAGAAACTATTGAGCATCATGAACCTGGACAGCCTCTATATTTTAGCCGATGTGGCCGAAGAATTTATCAAAGACGTGAAATTAGGCAAGAAGGCGACCATAATTCCGGTGGCCGATCATTCCCGCAAGTATTACGGGAAGGTAATCAGAATCGCCGACATGGCTT
>JBLNDC010000374.1:0-2718 GCA_050261255.1 Bacteroidota bacterium | reverse complement strand
GGCCCCAACTTCAAAGGTATTATAAACTACGTCATGAAAATCGGGAATTGTTAAAATAACCGGTATATGTACCGATTGGTCCACAGTGCCCGGATCGATTCGCACCTCGATTCCGGGCTTGTCTTCTTTGGGGATAATTGTAATCCCGGCTTTGGACTCCCTTCCTAACGCCACACCATTTTTGCGGATGTTATAAGCTCCTTGAGGGACGCCATGGAGATCGGCAACCTCTTTTAAAAGCTCTTTATCGAGAACATTGAGTTGCATAGTTGTCATCCTCCCCAAGACACATTTTACGCCACCGGCACTCCATACCTTCATTGATCAGCGGCCGGATCGCCTCCATTTTACCTCGTTCTTGAATTACACCGTCTGCGACTACGATAATCTCATCCGCTGCTTCCAAAAATTTTTCACTATGCGAGATAATAATCGAAGTACGCCCCTCAGCCCGGCGGTGCGAGGAGATTACTAAGTTTAATAGTTGTTCAAACCCCCACAGATCTACCCCTGCCTCTGGTTCATCCAAAACAGCCACTTTTGTCTGGCTCAATAATACCGTGGCTACTTCCAACCGTTTCATTTCTCCCCCGGAAAGGGAATTGTCCGCCATCCTCCCTAAGTAATCTTCGGGGCAAAGCCCTATCCGAACCATAGTCGATCGCAAATCATTAAGATTGACATTAGGGTTGGCTAGTTTCAGCAACCTTTCTACCTCAATCCCTTTAAACCGGGGAGGATTTTGAAAAGCATACCGAATTCCTAACCGCCCCCTTTCAGTGATACTTAAGTTGGTAATCTCTGCGCCGTCTAAGAAAATTTTCCCTTGCGACGGTTGATAAATCCCCATAATTAGCTTAGCGATGGAGGTCTTGCCTCCGCCGTTAGGGCCTGTAATAACATATAGTTTTCCTGATTCAAAGTCTAAGGAGATATCCTGCAATATATCGGACTCATCCTGCCCTTCCCCCAATTTTAAACTGATATTTTCTAATAATAACAAATAAACCACCCCTTATTATCTGGTCTTATTCGAGTTATTTTAAGAATTTCCTTGCGGATGGAAAAAGTGTTTCTAAGGTTTTCCTAACTATCCCATGTCTCCTATTATTAGCCTTTAATTTATCAAATAAAAAAACCAGCCTTCAGCCGGTTAATTTTGAAAATTATGGCGGAGAGATAGGGATTCGAACCCTAGAGGCTGTTACACCTACACGCGCTCCAGGCGTGCGCCTTCGACCACTCGGCCATCTCTCCGTATGTATCTACAAATGATAACGCTATAATATTATATCAGAATCTCAGCTTCAAATAAAGTATTTTTTACTGACATTAAATGGCGGAGAGAGCGAGATTCGAACTCGCGAGGGACGTAAATCCCTACCCGCTTTCGAGGCGGGCGCCTTCAACCGCTCAGCCATCTCTCCGGGTTGATCCTGAAATTTTAACGTCGTTCCCTAAAAAAATCCTTCAAAAGGAGCTTGCATTCCTCTTCCAATACTCCGCCGGTTACTTCCAAACTATGATTGAGGCGCGGGTCTTGAACAATATTCATTAAACTTCCGGCTGCGCCCGCCTTGGGATCGGATGCCCCATATACCAAACGTTCGACCCTGGCCATTACCATTGCTCCAGCGCACATCGGGCAAGGTTCCAAAGTAGTGTAAAGAGTTGTTCCCAACAACCGCCAGTGCCCTTTTAGACAAGCCGCTCCACGTAAAGCCAATATCTCCGCATGGGCTGTCGGATCACCATTGGTCTCACGTAGGTTATGGGCTTTGGCAATGATTTGATTATCAAGCACAATCACCGCCCCAATAGGGACTTCTCCCTCTCGAGCAGCTTTAGCTGCTTCTACAATCGCCTCTCGCATAAAAAGTTGATCCGTTTCCAACCGACGATCCGGAAGAATTAGGTCATTCATTATTTGCACCGCTACTATCTTACCACAAACCCTTAATTCGTTTCAAGGTAAGATTTATGTATATTTAACTCTTTTTTGCTAATCTTTTAGGTTTTTTGAATAATTTTTCATAATGCGATCAGTCTGGGGTTCTGTTTTATAAATTACTAATTATCCTACTAAAGCCTTAGTTGTCATATTTTGTTGGTGATGGTATAATTTATCTAGAATTCATTATGTCTAAAAAGATAACCTGAAAGTCTTCTTCTCTTCTTTACGATTATTCTTTTCATTCTTATTTTAAGGAATTGCAATACTCTCGATTTTAGCTTTGGCTCACAAAATATTGATAGATACATCGGGACTTTTCCGTATATTTTGTTTCCACAGGGTTTAATTAGCTAATTATGCAATTCCCTCATTTAAAAAATTCCCTTTTATCAATCATCACTTTACTTAACGCCGGTCAAAACTGAAGGCTGAGGTGGATCTAATGTTGGCTTATCTTCATAAAGGAAAATCCATTGCGCTAAGGTCGGTCTTTAAACAACTTAGAGCGATTATAATTTTAGTCATGATTATCAGTTCTTATTGGTTGGTTAAACCCTATTTTCTCACCGTATACTATGTTCTTACCTCTTTGATTATTGCCGCCTTAATATTCGATCATCAGCGGCCTAAAAAAGCCTTAGCCGATCCCCGAATTAAACCAGTCGATATAGGGATTATGATCATTAACGATCTTTATTTGGCAGGAATTATTATGATTACCGGCTCAGCCCAAAGCCCTTTTATTAGCGCCGTTTTGATCCCTA
>JBLNDC010000373.1:0-3112 GCA_050261255.1 Bacteroidota bacterium | reverse complement strand
TGTGACTGCCGATTCCAAGATTCGAGCTTTAGTTCGCGGGAATCAGATCGAGTTTTTCATTAAGATCCGGGCCAGTGGATTTCTGGTTGAGGTTACCACCGGTAAGCATAATCTTAATTTAACCGATATTGGGCTGATTCGGGAAAAAACCGAAAAAACAATTAAAAAAGAGCTGGTAAAGACGATGGCCCGTTTACAAAGTCTGGGTTCTGATGTATTAGGTTTGGGCAATATTTTACGCGCCACTCATCCTAAGATCTGGCGGCGGATTAATTGGGAAGAGGAATATCCCAAAGTAAAGGTCAGAGTCGATTTTAAATTTAAGGTTTCTAGGATAGGCACTTTCCGCTAAAGGCCAATGTATATTTTCACCTTACTATCACAAGCTAATTTTAGAAATTGGATAATTCCCGGTTTTAGCTTTGATTCATAGATATATTTGGATTTACCAATATGCAGCCAAAGGTTTAACTTTGGGATTTATGCAATTCCCTTAATTATGAATGGAGAGAATATAAAAGAGAGCTGAATAATAATCGATAATCAATTATATTATCCAATCTTTGCTCTATTGATGTTAGCCTTTGCTTTAGTCGTTGTCCCAAGACAGGAAATTCGAAAATGGTTCTGGTTCAGCCTTTTATGGGGTTCTACCATTGACGGCTCTTTAATCATCCTGTTTCGAATTTTAAACCTTTATTATTATGATAAATTAGAGCCTTTTAACTTTTTAGGCGCGCCGATGTGGATCCCGCTAGCGTGGTCTCCTGCAATCATCCTCTTGGTCTATTTTTACCCGAACCGAAAAGAATGGTATTATCGGGCCTTTTATATAGCAGCCTATTCCATGATGGGAGTGGGTGTCGGACTCTTCTTCAAGCAAGCAGGTTTAATCAAGGAAATACACTGGAATGAATTTCTGAGATTTCCGGTGCATATGATCTGGTTTTATGGAGCGGTAAGACATTATCAATACTTACAATCAACCGAAACAAAGCAGAAAAATCAACACCCCATCAATAATGGATAATAACATAGATTCTACCGCTAACAAGTTGACAATTGCATAGATTTAACAGCCTCAAGGAGGACCTTCCTTGTCAGTTATACTTGTAGTGATCATTCGATCTGTTATCGCCTTTTTTGCCTTATTAATCCTGGTTCGCCTCACCGGGAAACAGCAAATGTCGGAGTTGACCTTCTTCGACTATGTGGTGGGCATTACCATCGGATCCATCGCTGCCACCCTCTCAGTGCAATTGAACCAGAACACCACGGCTACCCTGGCCGGGATGATTATCTGGGGCCTGCTCCCGATCTTACTCGCTTGTTTGAGCTTACAGTCGGTCTGGGTCCGGAAAGTAGTTGAAGGAGAAGCCACCGTGGTCATTGAGAACGGGAAAATCCTGGAACAAAACCTGTCCCGGATCCGTCTATCCATCGATGATCTCCTCTCCGGTCTCCGGGCGAAAAATGTATTTAACATTGCTGATGTAGAGTTCGCCTTGTTTGAAACCAATGGTAAACTCAGCATTCAGCTAAAGTCTCAAAAACAGCCCCTGACACCGGCGGATCTCAATCTTCCCACTCGCTATGCCGGTTTGCCAACCACCTTGATCGATGATGGCAAGCCGCTGGTAGATGCGCTTCGATCGTTGAATTTATCCAAGGCTTGGCTCCGGCATCAACTGGGAAAAGAAAAAATAACCGACTTCACCACCGTAGCTTTGGCTCAGTTGGATACGGCCGGAAACTTATATGTGGATTTAAAAGACGACCAATGCTACTACATTATTTCAACCAATGGTTAAAAAACCTCCAGATCGATCTCAGTATAAGGGGGAGTCGAATTGAAAAAATATTTATTGTTCCTGGCACTGTTAATCTGTTCAATCACGGCCTGCTCCTGCGCTTTATTTCGGCAACCATTGGATAAAATGAGCAGGTTTTCAAGTTATCTGAAAGAGACGGAGCTCTATATCAGAAAAGATCAATGGAATCAGGCTGCCGCCAGCCTCTCCAAGGCCTCGAAAGCCTGGAAGCAAGTCAAGCCTTATCTCCAGGTAGATATCGATCATGATTATGTAAATGATATTGAGACTGATTTTATCCGGCTACGGGGCAATATCGAAACCGAAGCCAAGTCCGACTCCTTGGCGCTGATTTTAGTAATACAGGATAACTGGAGGAATATTGGCTCGATGTAGGCCAATGATTAATGTGGATTGTGAATATCCTAACCATCACCATCAAAATTTTAACCGGTCTGGTCATCCTATTTACCGTTACCAAGGTTCTCGGTAAAACTCAGATCAGTCAAATTACGCCTTTTGATTTTATTTCTTCCATTGTCATGGGGGAACTGTTCGTCCATGGGGTTTTTGAAGAAAAAGCCAATCTGGGGTTACTATTCTATCCCATCGTCTTATGGGGCTTGCTGATCTTTGCCATCGAACTCTTGGCGGAGAAAATTTTGAAGCTGCGCGGTTTTTTTGAAGGCAGTCCGTCGATTGTCATCCGCGACGGCCAAATCGATAAGAATCAATTGAAGTGGAATAAGATTAATCTGAATCAACTATTGAACCTGCTCCGCCAGAAAGACGTCTTCTCCCTCAGCGAGGTAAAATACGCCATTCTGGAAATGAACGGCTCCTTGAGCGTTCTGAAAAATGCGCCGGACGCTTCACCGTCCCGCAGGGATTTAAACTTACCGGACATGCCGGTCTATTTGCCCACAACTGTGATTAGTGACGGTCAGGTTTTACTCGATAATTTACAACAGTCCGGGTTAAACCGTCAGTGGCTGGAAAGTCAGCTTTTAGCGCAGGGGGTAAAGGAGATCAAGGATGTCTTCTATGCCGAGTGGAGGCCGGATAAGGGGTTGATCATCTCCAGGCAATAGGTAAGGCTGTCCGAGGATGGTAAGATTAACAACTATGGGGACAAGATAAATTTTTACCACAGATCATACAGAGGGTACAGAGAGTAACATCTTTTATACTCTTTGTGTTCTCCGTGTTCTCTGTGGTTTAAATGTTTTGACTAATATACTTTATTGTACCGGATAGATATTATTAACTTCTAGTCACACCATCAACATTAATCTGATTGG
>JBLNDC010000372.1:0-4300 GCA_050261255.1 Bacteroidota bacterium | reverse complement strand
GTTCGCAACATCGGTTCTGATTCCGGTCTTCGTATCAAAGTAAAAAACCGCCTCTAACGAGTCGGTTTTATAATTGGTGCCGAATACCGGAATCGAACCGGTACGGTCTTTTGGACCGAGGGATTTTAAGTCCCTTGCGTCTGCCAGTTCCGCCACTTCGGCAAAACTTTTCTGCTTTAAAAGGTTTTATGGAGGCGGCACCCAGATTTGAACTGGGGAATAAAGGTTTTGCAGACCTCTGCCTTACCGCTTGGCTATGCCGCCAAATTTACCTCGCGGTTTACTCTAAGATACTCACTTCGAGTAAATTTTGACCCTCATTGAGGGTCATCTATATAAAACTTCTTTATTAACATTTGGAGCGGAAAACGAGATTCGAACTCGCGACCCTCGCCTTGGCAAGGCGATGCTCTACCACTGAGCTACTTCCGCATTTTAAACATCTTTTTTATATGAGCAAAAATTTATTTGCCCTTCTTTAAAATGGTGCCACGAGCCGGAATCGAACCAGCGACACGAGGATTTTCAGTCCTCTGCTCTACCAACTGAGCTATCGTGGCATTTTGCATTTTTCAATTACCAGTAATAAATTATAAATTATATTTTCGAAAAGGTCAAGTTCTATTTTTATAATTATTACTGATTAATTTTGTAATAATTGGCGGAGCCGATGGGACTCGAACCCACGGTCTCCAGCGTGACAGGCTGGCATGTTAACCGACTACACCACGGCTCCGAATTTACAGTTATCATAATCAGTTATCATTTTGATTACTGTTTACTGATCAGTGTTCACTGTGTTTGGTGGGCGATGTAGGATTCGAACCTACGACCCCTTGCTTGTAAGGCAAGTGCTCTCACCAGCTGAGCTAATCGCCCTCGTCTTGACGACGCATTTAATAGTATACCTAAAAATATGCCATCTGTAAATAGGGAATTTAAAGATTTTTGATTGAAATTTTTGGGTTGAACCGATCAAAAATCTCTGATACCTGCGCATCACCTAGCCTGGTTTGGCTAAAAGCGCCGTGGTAATCGGAACCTCCGGTGATGATCAACTGGTATTTCTCGGCCAGTCTTAAATAACCTTCGGTTTGTGTCGTGGTATGAGTTGGGTAATAAGCCTCAATTCCTTGAAGACCGCTTTTGACTAGTTTAGCGATTATTTGTTCATCGGCCATTCGTCCCGGATGGGCTAAAACCGGTATGCCGCCGGTTTCAATTATTAAATTGATCGCCTCTATGGTCTCGATCTCTTGGTGCGGCACATAAGCGAGACCGTTTTTCCCAAGATAATAGCCGAACTCTTCTCTCCCGGCTGTTTCTGAAATAACGCCGGATGATTGTAAAGCCCGGTAGATATGAGCCCTACCGATGAACCTGCTTTTGGTTTCGGCTTTCACTTTTTCCCAGGATAACGGAATTCTGGCTTTATTTAATTTTTTAACTATTAAACGGGCCCGCTCATTTCTGGATTCTAGGATGGCATCGAGTTTTTGAAGCAACTTAGGGTTGGTATAATCGAAGTTATAACCGAGAATATGAGCTTCAAAATCTCCATAGTCTGTTGTTAATTCGATTCCCGGCAGAAAAGTATAATGATGTTTTTCGGCCTCGGCGACGGCCTCATCAATACCAGCGACAGTATCGTGATCTGTAAGGGCGATCCCATCCAAGCCACTTTTGACTGCCTTTCTAATTAGTTCTTCAGGCTTTAAACTGCCGTCGGAATAAATTGAATGGGTGTGTAAATCATAGCCCATAGGATTACTCCTAAATTTGAATTGCCTATAATAAAGGGATGAGGCGCGCGACTTAAGGTAAGAGTAAAACCTTTCTGATTATACTTATAGCTCTCACGATAGTTGGCATTAGCTTAGGTGTGATAATACATCATTCCATAAGTGAATTATTTCCAGATGCTCAAATCTCATACCTCATCCTCAGCTTATTACCTTTTTTTAGCCTTAAACCCATGGTTTTCAAGGACTTTAACGCCTTGGTTCACTGCTTCGTCGCTTTCCAAAGCCAAGCGAAGTGTGCCTCCGGATCCTTCCCGCACCCTTAAAATCTCGATGTCTTTAATATTCAAACCTGCGTCCGCCAGATATTTTAATACTTCCATAATAGATCCGGGCCGATCTTCAATGGTCACTACCATCTCATGGAGTAAGCTTAGAAAACCCTTATTTTTGGCCGGGATTTGGAGTCGGGTTTCCCGCGCCTCTTTTAAGAAATTTTCAAATTGCTGTTTTGCGCCGGAGATTAAAATCTCTTTTAACTGGTTTAATTCTTTTTGAAATGCACTAATCGCTTTTAATACTTGATCGATATTACCGAAAATAATTCCATGCCATACTTCCGGGGAACCCATTGCGACCCGTGTAGTGTCTCGAAATCCGCCTGCGGCTAGACTAAGAGTGCCCGGATAGTCCGCTTCGGCATCACCGGCAGTTTTAGCTAAAGTAGCCGCGATTAAATGTGGTAAATGAGAAACCATTCCTACGATTCGATCATGTTCGTCGGCGGAAAGTTTAATTATTTGCGTCCCGGTGCTTTCGATCAATTTAATGACTATCGCCGCAGCCTCGGAAGGAGTACGTGAATCTTCAATAATTATATAAGCGGCATTTTGAAATAAAAAAGGATCGGCGGCGCGGATCCCGTGTTGTTCAGAGCCGGTCATCGGATGGCCGCCGACAAAATGGTATAAAGGCGGTAATAAACTGAACACCCCATCGAGAATGCTCTTTTTAATGCTGCCGAGATCGGAAAAGATGGCCCCCGTTCGGGCATAAGGAAGGCATTTTTCAACAGTCACCGCAATTGAATCCACCGGCGTAGCGATAAAAATTACCGACGCATCGCTGATTGCATCCGAAAAATCAGCAGGGATCCGGTTAATAGCGTTAGATTGATATGCTTCCCTGATTACTTCCGGGTTTTGGTCCCAACCCGTAACTGAATAACCGGACCTAACTAAAGCTAAACCTAGCGACCCTCCAATTAATCCCAAACCCAGAATAGTGATCTTTAATTCTTTTTCCATCGCCATTTAAATTTCACGTCTGATGGCGGCTGCTACCGGGTTGATTTCACTCATTAAAGCTTCGAACTCTGAAAAATTCAAAGATTGAGGCCCATCTGACAGGGCTGATTCCGGGTCGGGGTGGACTTCGATTAATAAACCATCAGCGCCGGCAGCTACAGCAGCCCGAGAAAGAGGGAGCACTAAATGGCGTTTCCCTGTCCCATGGCTAGGATCGGCCAAAATTGGAAGGTGACTGAGGCGTTGAATCGCCGGAATCGCGCTTAGATCCAAGGTGTTCCTGGTGGAGGTCTCATAAGTCCGGATCCCCCGCTCACAAAGGACTACTTGAAAGTTTCCCTCACTCAAAATATACTCGGCAGCCATAAGCCATTCCTCGATGGTCGCCGCTAAACCTCGTTTTAGAATTACTGGTTTTTTTGTTTTACCGACTTCTTTAAGTAAAGTGAAATTCTGCATATTACGAGCGCCGATCTGGAACATATCAGCATAACGAGCTACCAAATCAACATCCCTGGGATTAACGACTTCGGTAACAAAGGGGATGCCCACTTCGGTGCTGACATTTTTTAAAATCTTCAAGCCTTCCTCTTCCAGCCCCTGAAAAGCATAAGGAGAAGTGCGTGGCTTGAATGCTCCGCCACGGAGCATCGAAGCTCCGGCCTTTTTGACCATACGTGCGGCATCCAACATCTGTTCTTCATTTTCGACCGCACATGGCCCGGCGACGATTACAAGCTTAGTTCCGCCGAAGATTACACCGTTGACATTCACTTGGGTGGTTTCTTTACGAAACTCACGGCTGGCTAACTTAAAAGGCTGCAGAATCGGAACGACTTTTTCGACTCCACCCATAGCTTCGATTGATTCCATAATACCGGCTCTTTTAGGGCCGATAGCCCCGATGATGGTTCGTTCGATTCCCTGGGAAAAGTGGGTCCCAAATCCCCATTGTTCCAGTTTTTTCTGGACATGGTCAATCTGAGCCTCCGTAGCCTTTGCGTTCATAACGATAATCATGTGTCTTCCTCCCTACCATCCTACATTTTTCCGAGAAAGATTTTCCTTATCCCTTCTCGAAGTTGTTATTAATTATAACAGCCGACCATTTTTTTGTAAACAAATATTCATTCTTGGTAAGATTCTATTAAGAATTTGGAAAGACTTTTGACATAAGTTCCAAAGGCAGTTAGAATAATATCAGTTAGCCCATGAATATCCAGGTAAATTTCGAACAATCATCTTATATTG
>JBLNDC010000371.1:0-2706 GCA_050261255.1 Bacteroidota bacterium | reverse complement strand
ATAAAATATTTCTGAAAGGAGAATCGATGCGCAAGGCGAAATCTAATTTACCATCCGGTGATGATGATTCCATAAGTTAAATTTCTATTCGTTGCTTCGCTCCGATCTGTCCAGTTTGATTTTGATCCGGAATTGCTGTCCAGTTTAAACCGGAATTGGTGTCCAGTTTGACCGAAATATGCACAATTGTCATCCCTTATTTCTTTAGTCTTTCCGACAACAATCAAATGGGTCTGTCCGGCTTTGGAATTAGTCGCTAAAGCCAGAAAGGGAGATTCCTCAATGATCTTTTTAACCTCCGGGGTCAATCCTGTTAATCGTGTTACAGCACTCGTTATTCATTTTAGATACACCTCTCTTTTAATGTCTATTGCTTAATTTTAATACTAAAAAAAGAGGTTGTCTGTTAAAAACTTTACATTCTACTATCAAAAACACCGGCTTTTTAAAATATAATTCTTTTTTTCTTTACATAAATAGTTATCTGAAATGAGATCATTGATAACTTGTGATACCATCACTCTGGATACTCCCACCAGTGAAGCAATCTCCTGCTGTGTTAGCCGGATCTTTATATACTGTCCCTGAGGGCAGGGTTCGCCATGTTCCTGCGCTAACCGCACCAATAAATTCAATACCTTTTCACGGGCATTTTGCGTATTTGATTCCGTCAACTGCTCCCATGTATTATGCAGACGGTTACCCAGACTTTCTATCATTTGCCATGCTAAATCTGGCTCAGTCTTGACTATTTTTTCAATACTTTTTCTGTCAATACTGCAGACTTTCGATTCTTCCATAGCTATTGCGGCGACCGGATGGTTCGTGCCACTACGGAATAATGCGCTCTCGCCTAAAATTTCTCCGGGACCGACTATTTGCATGATTGCCTCATCCCCATTTTCAGTCGTACGAATGAGTTTAAAAGTACCTTCCTTAACGATATAAACAGTATCCGCAATATCCCCCTGACAAAAAAGAAATTCTCCTTTTCTTTTCGATTGTTTACTGGCTGCATGACAGATTATTTTGAAAGAATCATTATTCAAGCCTGAAAAAAGCGGGATATCATACAGGCACAAGTACCTTTTTTTATTCATATTCTTATCATCCCCAAACAAATACATTTTGAACCACGTATTCCATGTTCTTTATGACTTTCAGCACAAATTCTTTAATCATTTCAACGTTTTTTAACCCCTCTTCCACGTCTTGCTCATTAATTTCTAAATGATAAAGGATATCGTAGCTGTACGCCATAATCAGTTAAATCGATACACTGATTCTGGATTTCTTTAAATTCTTCATAATACTTGCAGCATTCCTTGTTCAATATAAGTAAATCATGGGTTTTTGAAATTATTCCACCATTATGGGCTATAAACCCTTTGAGGAATTTTTCAGCACTTTGTTGGCAATGTAACAAATTATTTCGCAGGGTTTTGGATGCATATTCAATAAAAATTTAGCAGAATCAAAATCTAATTCTGCCATCTTAAACCATTCTTTACTTATGTCTCTATTGTTCATAGATTTTGACCCCTTCAGTTTTTATTTTATGCTCAAAGCTAGAACTCACACTAGCCCGCTTATAGAATTCCTCTTTATCATAAACCAACAGATCTACGGGGTAGGTTAATACCGGAGCAATGGCTCTCCTTAATTCCCTCAATACGTGAATTTTACGCTTTTTACTCTTCTCTGTAATAACGCACAAGTCTATATCGCTGTCTTCTTCAGCTTTACCTTCAACTTGTGAACCAAACAGGATAATCTCTTTTGCTTCAAATTCCTTTATTCTATCAACTATTCTATCAACTTGTTCTCTCATGCCATCCATTAAAATCACCCATCATTGTATTCTCTAATTATTATACCATGAATTGTATTTTCTTACTAAAAAATGATTTTCGATAACGTCCCGTGTTGCCGACGTCCGAGCGCACTAGTGACACTTCGACTTGGGCGGTCGGATGTGGCGCGCCAACGTCGTGAGTCAACATCTTGTATCAACTTCATGAGGTGTCTTTCTTCTTTGAATCTGCTTCTTCGAATTACCGCGCCCGAAGCAGTAACCCTGTGTTAGCCGATGGTGCCATTTAACAAACTATCTTACATTTATTTTTAAATTTTTCAGGTTCCACCAACTACTTACTTTGTTTATATAAAACACTCCTAATAGCATAACAATTACGTAAACTCCCATTCGAATTGTAATTCCATTATTTATGCCATCATCAGTCCTAACATGTATAAAATTTAGAGCTGTATTAGTAAGAGTATGAGATATTATCGGTGCCCATAGACTATTGGTTCTATAGTATAAGTAACCCCAAACAGCTCCCATAAAGAATTGTGGTAGAAAATTGGATACAGTACCAAGAATGATTTCCCCAGAATTTTTGAATTGACCTATTTTAAGTCCCTTTATAACCCAAGGCAAATGCCATCCTCCAAATAATACCGCTTGTAATAAGTTAGCCTGGAAGAAAGGCAAATTAACGGTAAACAATATAAGCATTAATCCTCTGAATAATCCTTCTTCCATAAATGAGTTAATCAAGTTCCCTACAATTAACCAAATACTAAATAGTCCCCCACCCCAGCATTGCTGGGGCAATCGAAAGGATGAAAATAAGTTTCTATCGAATCATTCATTACCGGACGAAGAAGGTCGGTTTTCCTTGGTGCCGGGAAGCCCGTTAA
>JBLNDC010000370.1:0-3682 GCA_050261255.1 Bacteroidota bacterium | reverse complement strand
TCCGTGGCTGTCCTTGAAACCCAACTTGAAGCCCCAGGCAAAATGTACAGTGGCTATCCGTGCTTCAACAGTCCGGGAGCCATAGCCGACGCCATTCTTTGGAGCGGGATTGACCTGGTTTTCCTAGCGCACAATCATTCCTTAGACCAAGGGATTACCGGCATTAATCATACCCTTGCCTATTTGGACCGAATTGGATTGGCTTATACCGGATGTAATTCAAGTTCTACGGAACAAAGATTTCGGGTTATTGAAAAAAACCAGATTAAGCTCGCGTTCTTCTCTTATACTACTACGACTAATGGAATTCCAACGCCCAAAGGGAGAGAATGGGCGGTAAATATGTTGGATTATAAGCAAATAGCTAAGGACATCGCGACAGTTAAACGAACTGGGGTCGATGGGATTGTCTTTGGGCTTCATACCGGTATTGAGTATTTTCGGGAACCGGCGCCCGAACAACTGAAAATCGTCGCAAAGCTTTTGGCTTTGGGTGTGGATATAGTACTGGGCAGTCATGTTCATGTGGTTCAACCGATTGAGATACCTTCCGGCGAGCCTTTAGTCCCTGGAAGGCAACGCACCTATTTTGTCGCTTATTCCTTAGGTAATTTCTTGTCCAACCAAAGATGGCGTTATAGCGATTGCGGCTTAATAGTCAGTCTAAAATTGGTCAAAGAACCGGCATGGCCCGGTATCCGTATTGCCGCGGCATCGTACCTTCCCCTTTGGGTTTATCGTTATCAAGAGGGAAAAGAATTGCGCTATGAAATCATCCCCCTTGACCAAGGCGGGGCTTATCGGGCTAGGTTTCAAGGGCAACCCGAAATACTCGATCATCTTGACCAAATTAAAAAGGATACTGATGACTTGATTAGCGGTTGGAACCAAAACCAATCCAAGGAATATGTGAACCGAGGCTTCGATGATGCCCGGGAAAGGGATAACAATACATTATAATTAAGGAGAAGCTAATGAAGAAGGTTCATACAATCTTTCTTGGGATGCTGATTTTTTCGGTTTTAGCATCCTTTTTATTTACAAAAGCTCAGGAATTAGAAATGGAGGCACAAATGGAACCGGTGCCGATTCCAGCTTTGACCTACCACCGGATAATATCGAAAGCATCAAGTATTTATGATTATACCCCGGAACAACTAGAGGGACATTTGCAGTACTTAAAGGAACATGGCTATACTCCAATTACAGCTCTGGAAATGGTGGAAATGTTGGCAAACCCCGGACAATTGCCGGAAAAACCGGTGGTGTTGACTTTTGACGATGGCCATAAAAGTCACTATACGACAGTATTTCCGTTATTAAAAAAGTTTGGTTATCGAGCTACTTTTTTCGTATATACCGATGTGATTGCTGAAAAAAGCGAAAAGCAATTGACCTGGGATGAACTGCGGACAATGAGCCGCGAAGGGATGGATATTCAGTCCCATACTAAATCACATCCACGCCTGACTCAAGCTAAAAAAAATGAAAGCCAAGCAGTTTACCTTAAACGGTTACAAAGTGAAATCCAAGGTTCAAAGGGAATTCTGGAGGAAAAATTAGAGCAGGAAGTGGATATATTGGCATATCCCTATGGTTGGTTCAATCAGACTATTGAAACGATGGCGGTTGAAGCCGGTTATCGCGGGATATTCACGGTGAATTGGGGAGTGAATTCACTAACTGAAAATCCGTTAAGAATTAAAAGACGGGTTATGGAAAATACCATGGGTCCTGAGGAACTAAATCAAATATTAACCGCTGCGCCGCTGCCAATTGAGATAATTCAACCCGAAGACTCGGCTCGATTCGGGCAAGCCCCGGTAATTAAGTTTAAAACGGCTGATCCCCGAATCGATAGAGTTGAGATTAAAGTCCGTTCGGTTATTGGACAGATAACTAAAGATCAGGACGGTTTCTTTACCTGGTCGGGCTTGGAAAGGTTATTCCCGGGTTATCATATGATCATCATCAAGGGCTTTGATCAAGAAAACCAACCATTTATAAATTCTTGGGGTTTCGATTATCAAAGGTAAAGAATTCATCCTGTTAAACAATTGAAAATTGGATGCATGTTTAATTTGGATCGAGATCAGTTTAAAAAAAATTATAACAGAAATAATACTCTTGAACTATTAGTAGGGGGGTTGGTGATGGTTTCCGAATTTTATCAAGAACTGACAACCAAGATTAATAATCGTCTAGCCGAAGACCAGCGTCTAGCGGCTTATGCGCTTAAGGCTAAAGCTTATGAGGATGGTTTGGTTAGAATCCAAGGGATAGTGGATGTATTAAAAGAACGAGAGGAAGCAGAAAAGCTGATTAGACGTTTTCCCGGCGTAAAAAGGGTCGAAAATAATGTTACGGTTTGTACCGACGGTGGTATAGACGATGAGGATGTGGCTTTTGAAGTTAGTGAAGAACTCCTGGCCAATCCGGAAGTGCCGGATTCGGTAGGGGTAAAGGTTAGCGGCGGCCAAGTTCAATTAGTGGGAAGTATTCAAAACCAAGGCCAAGCCTTAGAAGCGATTGAGACCGCCGGAAAAGCCAGAGGTGTCCGGGAAGTGCGCAATCAACTAAAATATACCGAAGAATTGGACGACGTAAGCATCACCAATCAGGTCCAAACAGCCTTATTAGAGGAAGCTGCAATTATTCCAGGACGAGTCAAGGTACTTACTGAAGATGGCAGGGTAATTTTATGGGGCAACGCCTCCGAGGACGAGATCAAAAAGGCGATGGAAGTCGCAGCCCGTGTCCCAGGGGTCAAGTCGGTCAAAAACAGCTTCAACCGGGAACGGGTTGAACTGGATGACCAAATAGTCGTGAAAGCAATGGATATGATCGCGGCCAACCCATTTTTAAATGAGATGCCTGTAAATATAGAAGTCGAGGACGGCAGGATAGTATTATCGGGTATGGTTGATACCTTAGAAGCTAAGCGGGGGATCGACGAGGTTATTCATGAGGTAATAATGGACCTCAAACCGGTTGCCTTTAAAGTAGATAACCAAGTTAGGTTGGTGGAAAAGGTGGCCGATTAGAAGGGATTTCAGCTATTGGCGTTTAGCTTTTGATCTTTAGCTCTTTATATAAAAAATATGTCAATGCTTAGAAGACAGTTAAAGACTTTGATCAGCGCTGTTTTTGGGGATCGGAATCAACGTATTTCCGGGCTAGATCAAGGAGCAGTTCTTTCCGGTTAAGAGTGGGTTCGTTAAAAACCTGTTCTAAGAGATACGCCATTATTTTCCCAACCAAAGGCCCGGGGCTGATGCTTAGTTGTTCGATTAAATCATGGCCGGTTAAGGCTAACTTAATTTGATCTCCATTAGCAGCGCTGCTTTTTAAAATAGCAAGAACCCTTTCGGACAAATCCTTCCAATAGTCATAGGTAGCGGTGGTAATCCTTCCGGTGGCGATAATATCGGCACGGCGGAGTTCCAATAGATCGGGAATATTCTCCGGCCCCACTTTGGAGATGAGCCTTCTTACAGCGGCATCACTGATATTCGGTTGGTAAAAAAACATATGCCAACGGATAAGCAAGGCCACTTTATCGATTAACTTGCGCGGGTAGCGGAGCCGCATTAGAATAGCGCGGCTTAATTCAGCCCCTTTTTGGTCATGCCCGTAAAAATGAAGGCCGGATTGGGTAACGGTTACCGAAGACGGCTTGGCT
>JBLNDC010000369.1:0-2618 GCA_050261255.1 Bacteroidota bacterium | reverse complement strand
CGGGGAAGGGGCGCGGTCTTTGCCGTCCTTATTGATCCACCACTGGAGGATCAGGAGGGCTGTGTCGGTCAGTCGGCTTTTTGGCTGGCTTGATCCACTTCGACTGAGCGGCGCGCCTCCGGCAGGCTGCTTCTTTGACAGGGCATAGGCCAAAATAAAAGGAGACTGTCTTTCCCCGATTTTCCGGCTTTCAGTTAAAGACGGTCTCCGCTCCTGCAAATGTTTTAAGTTGGCAAAGGGCGCTGTCTGCGGTTTTCAGCAGTCTGCGCCCGTCATCTAATCCTTCATACTTAGTTTATCTCGACTAGTTCCTTCATAACATCTTTAATTTTTGCTTTACTAATACCTTCTTGAGTTAAAGCCCAAATATCTTCATCAAGAAAATAGACATCGTTTACCCAGTTGCTCACTAAACCATGAGATTCATTAAATGTTTTAGACTTCTTTGTAGATAGGTTGTAGAAAGTAATACCGTCCCCGTCGTCGGAGGTTATTACCAAATACTTATCAAACCGTTTTATGCCAACGTTGTATTCCGGTTTTAAAATGATTTCGTATTTATGGGTATCAATGTTGTATCGGGCTATGAAACTCGTATAGCCTTGACGGACAACAAAAAATATTGTCTTTTGTTCAATATTAAGAAAAGTCAAACCTTGGTTTTCGGGTAAATTGTTGAACTGTTCCCATTTATTAGATTGCTTGTTTAAATAGATTAATCCTTGATCTGTTCCAAAAGCTATAATATCCTTAGTAACTGCAATTGAGTAGATATCCTTATCTTTGATAATGGATTCATTAATCTTGTACCATTGATTTTTCGCTAGATCGAAGTATGCCAGTCCGGAATCTTTAACACCAGCCCATACCTTTTTTTCCACGGAATCATAAGCTAAAGCACTAACTTTACAATATTTTTTCCCGTAATTATCTATAAAACCGGGTAATCCATTATCCATATTGTAGTATTTAAACTTATTAGTTTTTTTATCGTAAACGGCTATTCCTTTTGTATGAAGCCCAATCCATATTTGGCCATTTACATTCTCCATACACATAACAAATTCAACTTGAGGTGGTTTACCAAAATCAATTTTAATAAATTTTTTCTTAATAGGATCATATTGTAATGTCGGTGAAAATGAACCTGAAAACCAATAGTACTTTCCGTCGTAAACCATTGCCCCCAAACTACCAACTTGTTTTTTATCAGCAAAGGTTGAAAATAGTTTTGGCTTACCTTCGATAGCAATCGAACAGGGTACGAAGATAATTCCTAAACATAATAATATCAATAAATGTGGCAATTTCATGATTTCACCTCTAAAAATTATTGACCATATAAAAACTGTGCTACATCTCGTTGAACAAAGATTGAAGAAAGTAATGCATTATGTTGTCCAATAGGCCAAATTTCTTTATGTACTCGATTTGAACCAAACAGCCCGGCTTGATACGTTGTTACGGGGTAATCTGTAAACGGTATTTTTACCCTGTTAAGGGCTACTGCATCATCTCTTTCTCCTGCAAATATTGCCACTTGATTTACTCGCTGTTTAAGCCAGTAAACGCTCTTTTCATCATTTAGTTTCTGTAGTCCTTTCGATGCCGGGTCCATGTATCCCAATGACCAGTCAGTAGTTTTTGATGCAACTTGAATTGAATCTATTTCATCAATTCCTGTACTGGCTCTATGGAAATTGTATGCAAGATCCGAGCCTTGGTTAGGAGGAGCAATCATAGCTAATTTATTAAGTTCGACTCCTTGAAATTCAACTGCTTCTCTTACAACCAATCCACCCATACTATGAGTAATTACATCGGTATTTTTGCCTAGCTTGTTTTCTTTCATAAAATCTTTAAATTGTTCACCTAATTTTTTTGGACTTGCTTTATTATCATCTGAATAATCGAATATGTAGATTTGACTTTCTTTAAGTTTAGCTTGTACTTTACTTAATATTTCAGCTTTTCGTTTAGGGTCGGTATCTTTATTATCAAATTCCTCGGCCAAATCCTTAATTGTTTTCTTACCTTCAATTTCCGCATCGCCTGTCATTTTACTAAGAAAATCCGTCCAACATGTCCAACTGCTATTAAATCCGTGGACAAAAACCAATGGATTTTTTCTACTAGCTATTAACTTACTAAACGAGCCTAACGCCTGTAATTCTGCAAAACCTGGGATATAACTTGCAGCTAAGTTTGTTAAACCTTGAACTACATTAATTTTAAGCGGGCCTAAATTGAATATTCCGTCCCATTTATGCCCGGTTGGATCTATCCTGTTAACCGGATTTCCGCCGCAATAGACGTATTCATTGCCATTATTATTCGGATCATTTATGCTATCTTCTGATATGAATCGCCCAATACTATCATCATACCACCGGGCATTATAGTAATATAATCCGATATCTTCATCGAAATCCTTCCCGGTAAATCCATCTTCAGTCTCATCTGGGTAAGGTTCTTCCCTATCACTCGTTTTAATCCTTTCGCCAAATGGGGCAAAATCCCTCTCAACCACCTTATTCCCCAGCTCATCCGTTACTGCCAAAGCCGTCCCCTGGTGATCGTTATGGTAGAAAAACTTCTTACCACTGCCGCCGATAACC
>JBLNDC010000368.1:0-2643 GCA_050261255.1 Bacteroidota bacterium | reverse complement strand
ATAGTTTTCTCTGGCATATCCGGTATCCGTTGGCGGATGGTTCCGGATATTTGGAAGTGGCGACCACCAGACCTGAAACGATGCTGGGCGATACTGCGGTGGCTGTTAATCCCGAAGATAGCCGTTACCAAGATTTGGTCGGGAAAGAACTGATCCTCCCGGTGATGAACCGGAAGATCCCGATTATTGCCGATGCATACGTTGATATGGCTTTTGGAACCGGAGCGGTCAAAGTTACACCGGCCCATGATATTAACGACTTTGAGATGGGACTTCGTCATGATCTACCTCAGATTACGGTAATCGGCTTTGACGCCCGGATGACTGCCGCAGCTGGGAAATATGCCGGTATGGACCGTTATGAATGCAGGGAAAAGTTGGTGGCGGAGCTAAAACAAGAGGGTTATTTAGTGGAGATCGAACCTCACCGGCATGCCGTCGGCCAATGTTACCGTTGCGACTCAATTATTGAACCCTTAATTTCCAAACAATGGTTTGTCAAGATGAAACCTTTGGCGGAACCGGCGATTCAGGCCGCTAAGAATGGCCAGATTAGTTTCATTCCGGAACGTTTCACCAAGATTTACTTGGGGTGGCTGGAAAACATCAAGGATTGGTGTATTTCCCGCCAATTATGGTGGGGGCATCGGATTCCGGTCTGGTATTGTCAAGATTGTAATGAGGTCATCGCCTCCCGGACCGAACCCGGCCAATGCCCGAAATGTAAGAGCAGTAAACTCGAACAAGATCCGGATGTCTTGGATACCTGGTTTTCTTCGGCCCTTTGGCCTTTTTCCACTTTAGGCTGGCCGGAACAGACTCCGGAGTTGCAAAAATATTATCCCACCGCGGTATTGGTTACCGGAAGGGATATCATTTTCTTTTGGGTCGCCAGAATGATCTTTATGGGTTTAGAGTTTATGGAGCGTGAACCCTTTAAGGATGTGCTAATCCATGGCCTGGTTTTAGATAAATACGGCAAGAAAATGAGTAAATCCAGGCCGGAAACGATCGTGGATCCCCAAGATATCATCGATAACTATGGCGCAGATACACTGCGGTTTACTTTGGCCACCGGGACCGCCCTCGGACAGGATCAACGTTTCCAAATGGAAAAAGTGGAAGGCAGCCGGAATTTTACAAATAAGATTTGGAATGCGGCCCGATTTGTCTTAATGCATGAAGAGGCCAACCAAGCAGGAGACCTCATCGACAATCTCCAGGTTTCCTTGGTCCAATCCTTTATGGTGGGCGAGAGCGATACTTTGCCGGTTGAATGGTTGTCCCTCCCGGATCGCTGGATTTTGACCCGTTCTCAAAAGGTTACCGCCGAAGTGACCAGATTGTTGGAACAATACGATTTAGGAGCAGCAGCTACATTGCTATATGAATTTTTGTGGAACGAGTATTGTGATTGGTATATTGAACTATCCAAACCCCGGCTTTATCAAAAAGAAAATATTCTAGAGCGCCGTACTACTCTAGCGGTATTAACGAGAGTCTTACGGCAGACGATGGAATTATTGCATCCATTTATGCCATTTCTCACTGAAGAGATTTGGCAAGCCTTACCTCACCTAGGTGAAAGCGTTATGGTCGCCAAATGGCCGGTTGCATCAGAAAGATTACAGTTTGAAGCGATTGAAGACGAGATGGGTCTGGTCATTGAAGCGGTTCGCGCCATTCGGAATATGAGAGCCGAGGCTAACGTCTTACCTTCAAAGAAGGTCACGGCTATTTTTACTTGTGAAACTAAAAAACAGAAAATTTTAGAGACCAACATCAATTATCTCTCTAATTTGGCTGGGTTGGATAACTATCAAATCCAAGACGTGAATGCTCCTAAACCGGAAAAATCGGTGAGCGCGGTTGCCGGAGGAGTGACCATATTTTTACCAATGGCCGGTTTAGTGGATGTAGTCAAAGAGAAAGAACGCTTCACCAAAGAACTGAACCATTTGACAGCGGAGATTGAAAAATTGGCATCTCGGATTGAAAACCCGGCCTTTAGCCAAAAAGCGCCCCCGGAGATTGTCGCTAAAGAAAGGGCCAAATTGGAGGGCTTTAAAGAAAAGGCCGCCAAGATAAAAGAGCGTTTGCAAGAGCTAGTTTAAAACTAAAATAAATGGAGCCGGTAATTTATTAAGTTACCGGCTCTTTTTTGTAGTTTATAGAATGATAATTGCTCACTGCTTTCTGTTCACTGATAATTGTTTATTGCTTTTCAAGATCTAATACTGCTTCGCCAATGTTATTGCAGTGGTCCGCAATCCTCTCCAAATTATGCATTAGTTCAACGTAACATACAGCGGATGGGGGATTACAGGTTCCTTGATTAAGGCGGTTAAGGTGATTATATCTTAACTCCTCTTCCAGTTTGTCCATTTTTTTCTCAAGGTCTAAGACACGGTGGGCGGCGACAAAATCGGTATTGCGTAAAGCCTCAATAGCGTTGGATACCATTTCGGAAGTGAGGTTAAAAATATTTTCCAACTCTTGATTTGCTTGGGTTGAAAATTTGAGTCCTTCTTTAGTTTTATATTCTGATAATTCAATTACATTGACACAGTGATCGCCGATTCGTTCAATGTCTCCGACGACATGCATCAGATCGGCCAACCGTATCGCCTCGGGTTCGGTTAA
>JBLNDC010000367.1:0-3920 GCA_050261255.1 Bacteroidota bacterium | reverse complement strand
TTCCTTAAAATTGATTCCAATAATTGATAGTCTTCATTAGATAACTTGCTATGCGTATCCCGGATTCCCTCAATTCTCAGAGAGACACCTGCTAGATGAATCTCTACCAAACGCGATAGCGGTAGTGATTCTAAATAATGCTCGACCGAAATCCCGAAATTCCAGGCGCTGCATCTAGCATGAGCAATATCCAACAAAAAGCCGCAATCCCCGGCTTCACATACTTCAGCAATAAAGGACGGATCGGAACCTAATTTATAATGGCGCCACCAAGCATAGTAGGGGAAATTTTCGAGCACAAGCGGGAGTCCGGTTACTTTCTTTACCAGATCGATACTGTTTAGAAAACGCGCGCACATTGCTTGTTTTAAATCTTGATCAAAGCGATGTTGCTCATTTTTGAATGACGGAAAAAAGTCCACGGCAGCTTCCAAATGAGTTGACAAATAAGGAGGATTGGTCAGATCAATGACCCGAGAAACCAATTCCCGGTTAAACCTTTCCTGAGGTGATGGATGGCCTAAAGAGATTACACCCGGCTGGGCCGGATGAGGTAATAATTTTCGTAAAGCTATTCCTCGCTCAAACTGAGAAAAGCACCCTGGAAAAGGCATTGTAGGGACTTTAATATAATCCACAGGTAATTCAGGTTCTTCTGTAAGCAGGCTTAATAAGGCTTCGGAATAATTGACCGCTAATTTCATGACGCCTCCATGATGGCTATTGGCTTTTGGCTTATAGCTATTGGCTACTTTTATAGTTATTGGGCTTTAAAGCAAAAAACTAATAGCCAAAAGCAGTATTGCTGATTGTTTTTAAACTGATCGCTAAAGGCAAACAACAACGCCTAATAGCTAGCTTTAAACCCAGATGTTATTACACCCACATTAATATTACCTCATTTTCCTGCCTTTTAAAATATCATTCTCTTGTTTTAAGAGTTAAATTAGACAAAACAACGATCAGTATGATATATTATTGAAAAAATATCCTAAAGGAGTAAAATATGAAAGAACTCGAAGAAGGAAAAGAACTGCGGCTCGATTTCGCGAAGATCGCCAAAATCGCCGCCAAGTGCCAGGACGTGATCCCGGTAGCGGTCCAAAATGCCGACACCCAAGAAGTCATTCTGATCGCATATGTGAACGAACTGGCTTTAAAAACCGCGGTCCGAACCAGAACGGCGGTGTTTTGGTCCACCTCCCGGAATGAGCTTTGGGAAAAAGGCAAGACTTCGGGAGAAACTTTTGACCTATTGGAGGTCTTGGTTAACTGCGAACAAAACTCGTTAGTCTTCAAGGTCCGGCCCCGCCGGGGCGGAATTTGCCACACCAAGAACTGCCAAGGAGAACCGCGCAACTGTTATTACCGGCGGTTAAACTTAGAGACCTGGGAATTGGAGAATATCAATCCTTGACCGATGGTTCGGTAACACGATCTAGAAAATACTTTTATAAATATTGCTTTGATGCCGATCTACCCTTTCCCAGAAAGTCAACTGGCTGAAATTGTATGCCAATCTATAGATTTGCTTCGAAGCCTAACTTCTAAACCCAGGTAACCATGACAGGTTTATTTAAGGTAATAACCATGAAAAACCTGAAAAAACTTGAACCCCTTGCCTTCAAGGGGTTCTGCTTTGGAGCATTATTTTACTATAACTTTATAACTCTTCGCTTCCTTCACACCCAGCTCTTGATCTTCAACGGTCACCGTCACATTGTAGGTCCCTTTTTTTTCATAAGTATGTCTTTGGTCCAAACCTTCCGCTTTTTCTCCATCATCAAAGTCCCAAATATATTTAAGATTTGGATTGGAGGCGCCTTCTTTCTCCGCCCAGGCCCGGCATTGGATTGATAACGGCGCTTTACCGGAAGTCGGTGTTACCGAAGCGGTCAAACGGATCTTTGGCATCCTAGTCTCGATCTCTAAAGTTGTTTTAACAATATTCTCCGGGTGGAGTCTGTCTTTTACCTCGAGGGTGACGGTTTGAACCCCTTCTTGCCTAAAGGTATGGGTCGGGTTTTGTTCATAGCTGGTAGCCCCATCCCCAAAGTTCCAGATATACAAAGGTTCACAAGGAGAACCGGTCACCCCAACCTGGGCATTGAAATTAACGGTGCAAGGAACTATCCCTTTAGTGACGCTTGCATGCGCCTTAACCTTCATCTCAGGGGGGAGAACCGACATTAGCAGCGAAGCGGAGACTAAATTGCCCGGGTGCAGCCGATCGTTAACCACTAACTGGACCAGATATTCACCGGACTTTTTATAAACGTGTTTCGGCTTGATTTCGTTACTGATCTCCCCGTCGCCAAAATCCCAGTGATAAACCAAATCTATTGGCGAGCCTTCCACCTTAACTCCAGGATCAAAACTGGCAGTTAGCGGGATAATTCCTTTGGCCAACGAAACTTGTGGTACTAATGAGATTTGTGGCATTAACGCTTTGATAAAAGTAACTTCATCAGGGATCGACAATTCCGGGTGAAGCCGGTCCACAGTTTTTAGTACAACCTGATATTCGCCGGGTTCAGTAATCTTTTTAGTAAAACCGGTGGCTTCAATTTTCTCACCGGCTACATCCCAGGTGAACTGGAGCTGGGACGGCCCGCCTAGCACTTTAGGAGTTACCGAACCTTTAACTTCCAATGGCACCGGCCCGCTGGTCGGAGTGAGCACCATATTAGTGTTAACGCTTATCGGAGCAGCTTCGATCAACCAAGTTTTTACGATATTGGATTCGTTTACTTTCGCCCTTAATGTTAATAAGTACTTTCCGGGTTTGAGGTAAGTATTTTTGGCGTCCGGTCCCGTTAACTCCGACCCGTTTCCAAAATTCCATGTATATAAAGCTTTTTGACCGTAGTTGACTATCGCGTTTGCTTGGCCGGTTATTGTTAATTCTACCGGGCCGCTCAAAGGCTCAACTTTAGGATTTAAAACTATTAAGGGTGGCACATCCATTTCAAAATAAAAATTATGAGAGTCCTCTCCATTCATGGCGCCGCCCGTGCCGATTACCACCACCGGGACTTTACCGTCCCGATCAAATTGATATTTAACTTGACTGCCGTTAGAGGTCTGGTTATTCCCCCATTCCCAGCGCCAGTCTTTGATCCCGGCCGGGCCTTTGATTTCAAAATTAAAAAGGTAAGGCTGATCTCCCTGGCTATATTCGATTAACGCTTCGGTATATTTCAAATTAGCCTTGACTTCCGCCCCGGTTTTGGCGATTAACCTCGAGTACTCACCGGCATTGAGCGTTACTTTATACCTGGTCCCCTTGGGAATGGTTAGCTTTCCTGAATTGGAAACGGTACTTTTTTGTAATTGTTTCGGATCGGCGCCGGTCTCTTCAATCACAAAGTAAGCAGCCTGTTTTTCCGCAGTCAATCCCTTTTTAGCGATGGTAAACTCCCAGTTCAGGGTGGTATCAAAGTCTAACGGTTCGGCCGGTATCAACAGCTCTTGTTGCTGGCCGGTTTGGTCGACAACTGCTTGGATTTCCCGTTCCAACTTGATGGTAGAGTTTTCTCCAGTGGAACCGGTAGCGATGTTACTTAAAAATAAAGTTGCGAATAAAAGCGCAAATAAGTAATACTTTTTCATGTTTGATCCTCCTTAATCAATACTATATCATAAAACGTGGTATATTGTGATATGTTCCTTATTTGAAAAAGAATGGAAACTCTGGGACGGCAGTCGGAAGTTTAGGAGCCAAGAGTCACATTGGGAGTAAAGCTAACTCACCCAAGTAACGTTCTTAGACATTTTTCGGGCCAACCCTCAAACTATCTGGGGCTGTCTCAAAAGTAACCCAACTATCAAAGTAAGAAGTTAAGATAAGTAATCAAAATGTGCTCGGACCTTGAAAAAAGAATAATCAACTCGCCGAAATAGCTGCTTTCTTAGCTAGG